>CAZFKB010000142.1:0-6369 GCA_964519785.1 uncultured Candidatus Obscuribacterales bacterium
TCTGCTATCAAGAGAGTCGAAGTTGCTGAGCGCAACCGCCTGCGTAACCGTGTATACAAGTCACAGTTGAGAACTTTCCAGAACCACGTTGAATCTGCTCTTAAATCGGCTGATCAAAAAGCTATCGATTCGAGCATGAGCGCTTATTACATAATTGTGGACAAATCAGTCGCCAAAGGCGTGTTGCACAAAAACACTGGAGACCGCAAGAATTCTCGTTTGGCCGCCAAGATCAACCTGTTAAAATCTGGCAAATAGACTTCAAAACTAAATAGCAATTCCATTGAGTCTTTAGCGCTTTCTCGCTATATTTAGATGTAGTCAAAACTTTGTGTGTCTTACCGAAGTTGGCTGTATATGCAGGATATGCGAGGCGGGACTTGGATATAGATACTCGTAATACTCAAAGCGCTGTTACTAAAAATTCTGTCGATTTTGAAAAGCTGACCAAATCAGGAAAGACTGTGCACCTTGTAGGCATTGGAGGCATAGGCATGTCTGCCCTTGCACGATTGCTGCTTGCCGAAGGCAAGAAAGTGAGCGGTTCTGACAAAGCTGCTTCAGACATCACAAAAGAATTAGAAGCCAGTGGTGCCAGGATATACATTGGACATAACGCGTCTAACGTAGCCGATGCTGGTCTGATGGTCGTGTCGACAGCAATCACCGATGAAAATCCAGAGATGGCAGAGGCTAAGCGTCTCAACCTTCCTGTGTGGCATCGCTCTGACTTGCTTTGCGAATTGACCAAAGGCAAAAAGCTGATTGGTGTCTCAGGCACACACGGCAAAACCACTACAACCGGCATGGTTTCTCAAATACTGATTGACGGTGGTCTTGAACCGTCAGTGGTAGTGGGTGGAATTTTTGAGAAAATCAAAGCCAATTCGGTGCATGGCAAGGGTCAATATTTTGCGGCCGAAATTGACGAGAGCGATGGTACTCAAATAAAAGTAGATTCGTATATCTCAATCACTACAAACATAGAAGGCGACCACCTGGAAAACTATCCTGGCGGTCTTGCTCAAATTCAAAAGTCGATGCTTGTATTTGCTGAGCAGACCAAAGGTCACATTATTTTGTGCCTGGACGATGCTGGATGTCGTGAGCTTTCAGGAAATATTTCGCCTGCCCAAGAATCGAAGCTCATTACATACGGAACAAAAGGCACACCTCACGCGGCTTCTTGCGACTATACATTTGAAAGTCCGGACAGCTTTTCGATGAAGGTCTATCACAAAGACAAATTGCTTGGCACCGTGGAGATGAGTGTTCCAGGCGAACACAACAAATCAAACGCGCTGGGCGCCATTATTACAGGTCTTTTGTGCGGACTCGATTTTGAGACAATCAAAAAATCTATTTCGCAATTTGTTGGTGTCAACAGACGCTTTCAGATACTAGGTAAATCTGGTGGCGTAATGGTTGTCGACGATTATGCTCACCACCCAACCGAAGTGGTGGCAACACTCAATGCTGCGCAAGATTATTTGATGGTCAAAGGAAAAGACCAGGGATTAAAGCGGGTTGTAATCTTGTTTCAGCCGCATCAACCCTCGCGTTTGAAAGACCACTGGCAAGACTTTTGCCGTTCGTTCAAATATGCAGACCTTGTTTTGATGAGCGACGTTTATGTGGCACGAGGCAAGTCGATAGATGGAATAAACTCAGAAAAGTTTTCCAAAGAAGTCGATCACAAAGACGTAAAATACATTGGCGGTGCTGTCAAAGACATAACCGACACTGTAATGAGCGAACTCAAAGCAGGTGATTTGCTCTTGACTGTAGGCGCTGGCGACATCACAAATATTGGGCCGAAGCTTTTGAAAATGCTTCAAGGCGCGGAAGTAAAAGAGAATGGACGAAATAGCTAATGCCCCTCTGGCACGCTACACCACACTGAAAATAGGCGGCAATGCCCGTCGAGTTTGTCATCCAAAAACAATCGACGAGCTTGTAGAGCTGGTTGGTAAAATCAATGGCGAGCCATGGTATGTAATTGGCGGCGGGTCAAATCTGCTTGTTTCGTCTGAAGGTTTTGATGGTTGTGTTATTCGCACCACCGACCTTACCGAAATTAGACAAATCTCTGAAAGTCAGCTTGAAGCCGCAGCAGGAGCGCGTTTGCCACATCTTGCAAAATTTGCAGCTCAAAAAGGATATTCTGGTCTTGAGTTTGCAGTGGGAATTCCCGGAACCGTAGGCGGTGGCGTTATCATGAATGCCGGTGCACACGGAAGCTGTATGGCAAACATAGTCGATTCGGTTACTTATTTCGATTCTGACCAAAAGAAATTAGTAACATTGAAAAACGAAGAAATAGGCTTCGTTTACAGAAAGTGCAAACTCGACCCTCTTAAACATGTCGTGGTTTCTGCCGTTTTCAATTTGCCTCATGGCAAAGCTGAAGAGATAGTGGCAAAAACAAAGCACAACGAAGAATATAGAATGCGCACTCAGCCAATTGGTTTTCCAAACGCCGGAAGCACTTTCAAGAATCCAGACCCAGACAGGAGCGCTGGATTACTTCTGGATAAATCTGGCGCCAAAAATATGCACGAAGGCAAAGCTGCTGTTTCAGACTTGCATGCAAATTTTGTCATCAATATGGGTGGTGCCACTTCGCACGATGTTGCAAACTTAGTTGGACGCATGCAAGAAATGGTAGAAGAACAATTCCATGTCCGTATGACTCCAGAATGGAAAACACTTGGTAAATTCACCGACGAAGAATTGAGGGCATGGAAATCATGACCGACATAAATTACGCCTTGCTCCAAGCTAAGAACAGATCGCAATTCAGATCAGACATTCCCATAATCATGATGCATGGCTGGGGTCAGAGTCTCAATTCAATGAGACTTCTGGGCGAACTTCTGAGCAATTTCTTTACTGTATACGTTTTAGACTTGCCTGGCTTTGGCAAATCACCCAAACCAGAAACCGATTGGGATACTCGCGAATATGCAGTCGGCGTGCAAGCTTTTGCCGAATCGAAAAATATAAGCAAATGTTTTTTGATCGGACACAGTTTTGGTGGCAGAGTGTCTGTTCGTCTTGCAAGCATGTATCCTGACCTGGTTGCAGGAGTTGTCTTAATCAATTCAGGCGGACTGAAGCGCGAATTGAAATTTCCCAAAAACATACGTGCCAAGGCAATCGGCATGCTATCTAAAAGTATCAAAACTATCGACAGCATGACCGGCTCAAAACTTTTTCAAGATTGGTTCATTCCAAAATTTGCTTCAATCGACTACAAAAACGCCGGCGACATGCGAAGCATTCTGGTCAAAGCAGTCAACGAAGACCTCACACAAGACAGCCAGTTGATCAAATGTCCTACCTTTATACTGTGGGGCAAAAATGATACCGAAACCCCGCTTGAATGTGGGCAAAGATTCCATCAACTTATCAAAGGCTCGCAGTTCGTTGCACTTCCAGGCAAAGACCATTTTCCTTTCATCGACGAAGGTGCGCATATCTGCGCTCATTACATTGCACCATTCTTGCAATCGGTCAGTGTAAAAACGAAGCAGGAGGAAAAAGCCTGTGTTTGATGAAACTTTCATGTTTAATCTGGTGATAGTTCTGCTTGCAGCTTGTGCAAGCGTCTTCTTTTTCACCAAACGCGCAAAGCGTTATTTGCAATTTTTACAGCAAGAAGATTACGATCATCATAGATTCAAAAAATGGTTTTTTGCCAGAAAAGCTTTTGATACCCGCGGATCTCTTGTATGTATCGTTGGTATTGCAGCAAGTTATTTGAGCCATAATTTTGCTCCCACTTTCACGCCTTACATAACTATTGCACTTGCAGCATTGCTTTTTTATGTCGCCACGCGCGAAGAAAATCCAATGACTCATGCAAAAGTTTCGCTCAAAATGACCCAGCGAGCAAAGCGAATCTATAACCTGGCTCTATGCACATACACAGCGTCTCTAGCGCTTGTAATGGTCTTTTCGTTCAAGCATTTTTACGAATATGTTTTCACTGCTTTCTGGATCAAAAATCTAGTATTGATTCAATTTATTTCGTGGTATCTGATTAAGTCTAACTGGCTGCTCGATCCTTACGAAAAAAATCTGCAAGAAAAATTCGCCAACGAAGCAAGAGCCATCGTCAAAGATGTAGACCCTGTCGTCATAGGCATTACAGGCAGCTACGGCAAAACCAGTACCAAAGTTATTTTGTCAGAAATTCTTGGAGCTGTTGCTCCAACATTTTCGACACCACGTTCTATAAATAGCTATATGGGCATGACTCGCGAAATTCGCGAGCGTATGAAGCCAGGACAAAAATTTGCAGTGGTCGAAATGGGTGCGTATCACGTAGGCTCAATCAAGCGTATGTGTTCACTTACACCACCCCACGCTGCAATTGTCACAGCCGTCGGCGAAATGCACTTAGAATTATTTGGCTCGCCAGAAAACGTATTCAAAGCAAAGTCAGAGTTACCGCAAGCTGTGCCAGAGGACGGTGTACTCGTCGTAAACGGCGACAATGTCTGGACACGCAAAATGGCAGAACTTTATCCCAAGAAGACCACCCTAATATATGGTCTCAATCAAGAAGCTGGACCGCTCGATGTTTATATGTATGACATTGAACCGACTGCTAAAGGGACTAATTTTGCTATCAGAATAAAAGGCAGAGAATTTCAAGGATTCACCAAATTGCTTGGTGAGCCAATGTTGTCCAATATTCTTGCCAGTTTCACAATGGCTTGCGCTATGGGTCTTGCACCGGAGCTGGTGCTTGCTGCAATCAGAAACGTCAAAACAGAAAGCAATAGACTCGAACCTGTGCGCACCACAATCTCATCTTTCATCGGCACGCCAAATGGCAGACCGATTCGACAAGGCGATATCCTGCGCTTGAACGATGCATTCAATTCAAATCCAGTCGGCTTCAAAGCTGCGCTCGATGTTCTTGGCTCGCAGAAAGGCAATCGAAAAATCCTTGTGACACCAGGCATGATTGAGCTTGGACCCAAGCAATTCGAAGAAAATAAAAAAGCGGCTCAGCACGCAGCTACATTGTGCGACCAGGCAATAATCGTTGGTGCTACTAACAAAGACGCCCTTGTTTCGGGCTTGAAAGAAGGTGGTTTAGCTACTGAAAAAATACGCGAGGTAGCCACCATGCGCGAAGCATTCAGTTATCTTGCATACGACTACTGTGACGATGGTGACATAGTCTTGATCGAAAATGATTTGCCCGACCTCTACGAATCTAATCCGAGGTTTTAATAGTTTAGATGAGTACAGGAACTAATGGTCACAAAAGAAAGAAAGTTGCAGTCATGTTCGGCGGACGCTCAGTCGAGCACGAGATTTCAGTCATAACTGGATTGCAGCTAATCAAGGCTCTCGACCCGATTAGATGGGACCCCTATCCTGTTTATATCGCACCTTCTGGCAAATGGTATTTCGGTAAGAAACTGCTAGATAAAGGCTTTTACCTGCGCATGCCAGGCTCGCTTTCTGAAGTTACTGAAGTGACTTTATTGCCAAAGCCTGGTGTTGGCGGATTGACTATTCTGGACCATCCAGAAGACCATGCAAGCCCTGTGATTCCAATAGATATTTTCTTGCCAGCGTTTCACGGTACTTATGGCGAAGACGGATCTATTCAGGGACTATTCGAGCTAGCCGATGTTACATACACTGGATGCGGTGTGCTCGGATCAATTCTTGGAATGAGCAAATATCATTCAAAGAAAATTGTCGAAGCTCATGGCGTGCCAGTCTTGCCCAGTCAGGTAGTGAATCGCGAATCGGTTGAAGCAGATTTTGGAAAACATCTAACATCGCTTCGTGATCAAATAATCAAACGACTTGGTAATTTCCCTCTATTTGTCAAACCCTGCAATTTAGGTTCGTCTATTGGTGTAGTGCGTGCCACTTGCGAAGAAGAGCTAGATTCAGCCCTTCTGCATGCTCTTAAATATGACGTGGCTGCAATGGTCGAGCCGTGTCTCGATAAAAAGCTCGAGATAAACGTTTCTGTTTTGGACGACCCGTTAGAGCCAATCGCATCTGTGGTCGAAATTCCAGTTTCATCGACTGGAAAAGAACTTACTTACGAAGATAAATATTTGCGTGGTGGAAGTAAAAAAGGCGATGACAGCATGCAAGGCATGGCTGCACTTACTCGTGTAATTGACCCCGAAGACTTAGACCCTGCCGTTAAAGAAAAAGCTCGCAGCTATGCCGTGACTGCTTTTAAAGCACTCAATGCAAGTGGCGTTTCTCGTATTGATTTTATGCTTGATACCACAGATGGTACTTTGTATTTTAACGAGATAAATACTATTCCTGGATCGTTTTCGTTCTATTTGTGGATGAATTCAAAGCCACCAGTGTTTT
>CAZFKB010000143.1:0-6244 GCA_964519785.1 uncultured Candidatus Obscuribacterales bacterium
GATACCGCTATTCGTTTGCGAGTTCCGTCTAAAAGTTTGAGTCCGATGATTCAAGCTTTTACAAACTATTATCAGATTCGTGGCGATTTTCAGGATGCTGAAAAACTCTATCAAGCCGCTGTCAGAATTGGGCTGAAAGACAATATTGCAGCAGAACGTTCACGTTTCTATATCGCTTATGCCGACCACGATTTGCAAACCGAAAAATATGACGAAGCAGCCAAACACTTGCAACTAGCCCAAGAATTGAGTGCAGGTCTAGATCCAGAAACACAAAAAGGGATAAAAATCAGACAAGCCGACTGTCTTCGTCGAATGGCAGCACTGGCCGAAATGAACGAAAAGGACGAGGATAAAGCGCTCAAATTGCTTGAGCAAAGCCTTGCTATAAGTGACGAAACGATGACACACAAAGCGATTGCTTCTATTTATGAACGGCGTGGCAATCAGCAAGAAGCAATCAAACATTTTGAAGCGGTGGCGTCAGCCGATCCAAACAACTTAGAAGTCTGGCACCATCTGGTCGACTTGTTATTGGCTCGCAAAGAATACGACAAGGCGCAAGAAGCTCTAAACGAGCTATCAAACAAAGAGCGTAGTCCCGAGAATTATGAGTTACTTGCCACAGTATGTCTCAAACTGAGCAATTATGCAGGCGCCGTCCGCGGCTTTGAAGAGGCAGCCAATCTTTCCCCTACCCTCCCCCTTTTAGAAAAGTTGAAGAAGACCTTACTTTTGTGGTCAGACTCGCTTAATGCAGAAGGTAAAACTCAAGAAGCACAATCTGTAAGGGGGCATGCCGAACGTGTCAGCGAGCAAATTGCAGTCAAACTGAAAGAAAAAGAAGCTCAAGATGCCGCCAAAATCAAAGCAAAATTAACTGAAGAGCCAATTTCCATTTTGTTTTCACGAAACTGGCTAGCCAAAGACAGTATTACACCGGAAGGAAAGCTGCGCATTCGAAATGCCTCCGATTTACCTGTGGAAGACCTGACATTGACTGCCGTTTTCTTTGACCGTACCGCTCGCTCTCGCAACGGTTCGGTAGATTTGCCTGTCGCAAGCCCATCGCACCCGCTTGGTCCACAAGAAGAAAAGTGGCTTTATTTTTCGTGCCCCAGTACTGTTAAAAGAGATCACCAGCTAACAGTTATAATTTATTCAAAAGGTAAGTTGTTAAAAGAGTTTCCGGTCGCAAAATACTAGTGGAAAATCAAGAAAAGCCCTGTAGACACGAATATGTAAGAATCTTTCAACGTAAATTGAAAGGTCTGGAAAGACGACTTGTGGCTCAAAGAGCCTATCTTCCCGTTGGCTTCAAAATTGGCGATTTTCAACACCTGGGAGAAAACAGCTATTGTTTTTGTGCCAAATGCAGAGCCCGTCTTTACCCAAAACGATCTGCTGCAGAAAAAGAAGTGGCACGTCAAGAACGGCTAAAACAACGTCAGGAAAAGCTCTTTCCTACAGCTGGACTTTCAGATTCGGATATCGAGCTAGATTCTGAGCTAGATAATGAAGACGAAAAAGAAATGCCTGATATTGACCAGGACCCAGACGATGAAGAAAAAGATTCGGATGTTAACATCCACGTGGAAGAGATGGATGTAGAATTAGTAGGTGTGGAGGATATCGTCAAAGAAGGCGTCAAACTTTCGACTGACGACGAAGATGACCAATGCGCCGTTGATGATGAGGAGCTTGATTAGCTATGAAATGCTTCGATAAAGTAATGTGCCTTTTATTTTTCGCGCCCCCCGTGTACATGCTTTTGCGCTTTGTCCGCTGGTACATGAAGTCGGAACACGACTATCAACAGGATGTGCAGACTGAAGGAGCGGAATAGCCTCTTGAAGAGGAATTGATGGCTCGCTATTTTCTAAAAATGTTGAAGGCGATGATAGTCTGCTCACTGGGACTTGGTGGTGGAGTGGCGTTATTTGCTTTGATTGTCTTTATCATTGCCAAAAACGACCCAAACGCAATAGACCATGCAGTCCGAATGGGTCTGGGCATAGGTCAAGTGTTTGCCATTTTTGCTCTGGGAGTTTTTATCCCACTCGACATTTCAGTCAAAATGTTCAAATCGAAAGGTGTTCACAAAGACATATGGGAGATTGAGCAGGTTCGCGATGCAAAAATGAACGGCTCGGCTAGAGAAGTTCTTGCCGCATGCAGAGAAGCTTTACTTGAAATTCCCGATATAAAGGCAGTAAGAGAAGATTCAGAAAATCTGGTGGTTCATGCATCCGCCGGTCCAAGCTGGAGATCGTTTGGCGAAGAAATAGAAGTTGAAATAAATCCTCTAGCTCAAGAAAAATGGAATGTAAGTTGCCATAGCAAGCCACGGTCCAAAAACATAGTCTTCGACTGGGGAAAGAATTTCGAAAATGTCGAGACCTGGAAAAGCAAATTACAAAAAAGCGAAATGATCGATATCAGTTAAATCAAAACTGTTGATCTAGTAAATCTTTTTGAGTGCTATAAGTAGTCTCTCCATTGTCTTCAGACAAAATTTCATAAGAATGCTTGAGGTCTTCAGCGTCCTCTAATTTTTGCACTATTTTGCCTTTTTTCGCATGCAGTCTCGTGTATGAATCAAAACATTTACTATTGCGCATTTCGCGCTTTTTATTTGCATGCAAAAGAAAGAAATAACGTATCGCCGGCACGCACAAAAAAAGTAATCCGTAAAGAAGCATAAATCCAATTAGTGGCTCATATGGTACCAACCAGGGCATCGAGTGAATATTGATAAAAAGATAAACCGCACCGCAAATTTCAATCATCGCCATAAGTATGGCACCAAACAGACGATTTGCTTCAAAATCTACAAAAGGAACGATTTCTTCGACCTTAAACGAGGGAACCTCTACCACATTGCTAGCTTGCATTTTTGCTGAAGCAAGTTGTGGAAGATCAGTCTTGGTTCTTCTGTTTCTTGCACTATCGTATAAATTCTGCAAATCAGATTTATTAAAAGGCACCGCTTTTGGTGTCGCTCGATTAATAGCAGGTCTAAATTGAGGAAAAATATAAATTATATTGCCATTATCACTAACTTCTGCTAGACCCTGAAATCGGCACAATACCGGTATCATCCAGTATTCTGAATCAAGTGAAATATCGTCTACAAACGGCGCGATTTGCTCAGCTATAACAATGCCATTGTTGTTTTTAATAGTGGCAGCAATATATTTCCAGTTGCGCTCTTCCAGATCCAGGTTTAAATCTGTGCCACCAAAAACGAATTGAAAACAAATGGTGAGGAAGTCGAATCTTTCACCTGCTCGTTTTTGTTTGCGCGTTTTCTCTCTTTGAAGGTCTTTATTTACTTCGATATCGCTAAAATCAAAAAATGATTCGACCCAATAACTTTGAGAATAAAAATAGCTTTTTTGCTTTTTAGCTTTTCTTTTAGGCAATGACGGTCTGTAATCGCCCATGTAATAGCGATCCCAAAACCACCAGTCATAAAGCCAATCAGTCAGAAAAAATCTAAAAAAATGCAGCAGAGCAAGCAAAGTCCAACCAGCTGCATTAGACGCTCCAGCATCCCCCGCAACCACGTCGATAGCACCATCTACACCATGTTCTAATCGTTTGATGATAGCAATTACTACAAAAACTATAACTGCTACCACGCTTGCGATCATAAGCAGTCCCACAGACGCTCTAAAAATTGCAAGGGATACAAGATGCACTAATTTTGCCGCCAAAATCATTGTATTCAAAACAAGATTTGTCAGGTGCGAGCTGGTCTTACGCATCGAATTTAACAAGAATTCGTTTTGAAAAGTAGGCTTGAAAATATATTCTACTTTTCCGCCATTACTTACCTTAAGGTCGGCCCCTGTTTCAGTAGCAATCATATTTAAATGATTGGTCACCTCAAGCACAGGCAGACCAGTCTTAAGCGCTACTTGCTCTGGTACAACCTCAAAGTTAAGGTCACGAATGGCTTCAATAACTTGCGCTTTCATAAACCTATGTTAGTACGCATCTGGACAAAGCAAAAGAGCGCCGAATATTCAGCGCTCTTTCAATTGGGTTCAATCTGGTTTGTTCAGTTAAGAACTATGGTCCACAGCTTGAGAAACTGCTTTGGGCGTTTGCGTTGCCTACTGGAGCAACTGGAACAGCACCATAGTTATAGTAGTTGCGATTTCCGCCACCGCCAGAAGAGCAAGCAATTGCTACAGGGATTGCGATTGCACAAGCTACACCAGCTAAAAGCACACCAACAACCATGACTTTGGTGAGTTTAGAAACTGGTTTCTTCTCACGTACTTCTTTAGAAGCAGTTGGTTTTTGGCAAGTGCTGTTGAAGCTCATTTTAGGATTTTCGCCCATTCCAGAACTAAATTTGAATACGCGACCTGAGCTGATTTCTTCAACCTGGCTCATTGGGATGCTACGTCCACCGCAAGTGACTGCGTCGGATGTGACATCGGAGATAGGACCTGCGACTTTGCGACCATCGATGGTTCTTACGTACTCATCGCAATTTTTCTCGTCGAGAGTTGAAAGTCCAGGACCGCTTTTGAAAAATACTTGACCGTTAACTTTGCCGCCAACTTGCTCTACTTTGAACAAGTTACCTTGCAGTGAAGGCGACTGGTTAGGGCTTGAAATAGTCATTGTTGTAGCTGACATAACAGCCAGACCATCAGCAATTAGAAGGTTTCCTACTTTGTTGACCGAAGCCTGTCCATTGACTGCTCCGTTGCTATAGGACACAGCTGCATCGGCAGCGGTGGGATAGCAGGTTAATTGAAATGATATTAGTAACGCCATTAATAGCGAGATAAATTTCACGACTGACCCCCAATACTAGAACACGCGGTAGACCGCACGCACACGATTATTAGTTATTGAGGATTACTAGTCAAATGGCGCCAGACAACACTTTTCAAGATTATTGTCAAGCAGCGATCCGCAAATGATAGTCTGGAATTAAAGAAAAATTGACTGTACCCACTTGGAATCGTTTTTTTGTTCCCATTTACAAATATATTTAATGACCCAGCCGACTGATTTATATGCCAATTCTTGAAAACAAAAACTGCGGTTCCTCCTAAATGACAGTCATGCAAACGTCGACTTGGAAATGGAGAACTTAGTTTCAGGGCTTATCTCATATAGTTTAGTATGGTACTAATAAAGTCAAAGGTATATATCGTCTGTTTTGCTGTGGGTTTGTGATGTCAAAATTTAGTTTGAAATTAGGACTGGGCCGCAAGTTTCAAGGATTGGTCTTGACGGCAGGAATACTTGCCCAAACCATATTTCCTTATAGTGCAGTAGCTGTTGAAGCAGCTCAAGGCTTCACGACCTTTAGACAAGCTTTAAAAAATGGCTTGAAAATGAAAGTAAACGGTGACGGGGTCAATACCACGCAACTGTCGTTACAGCTGACGAACACGTCGCCAACTCCGATGCAGGTTGTGATTCCTGCAAACGAAATGCTCAAGCCCAACACACCATCTGTACAAAACATGATGGTGACTATGGATCAGATAGTCAATGTACAACCCGGTCAAACAGCAATCGTAAACGTACAAACCGTTTGTGCTTCAGTCAAAACAGTACCACCGCCACCGCAAGTCACCGAAGGTCTCAATTTCGAAGTTGGCGACTATCAAGACACTGCAATGTGGGCCAAAATTTCGAGCATCATTGCAGCCAGCAAAGAATTAGCCGGTGTCGGGGCTTTTGGCAATCTGGTCAGTACGTCTGATGCAATGATCAAACAAATGGTCGATCAAGAAGTTCAAAATGAATTGAACAGATTAATTGAACAAGGATTGAATCAATTACCCGAAAACGAGCGCGGTGACGCCCAACGCTCTGCAATTGAGCAGCAAGTGCGTAAAAACCTTGATCAGATTCAGCAACGCGCAGAGCGTAAAGTCCTGGAGCAAGCGCGTCAAGCAAAAATTGATCAAATTACACAACTTGCTATTTGGAAAGTGCTTGGTATTGCTTCAGGCAATCCCGCAGATAAGGTAGATGAAAAATCTATTGAAACTGACTTCTACAAAGCCCTAACGGACAAGGTAAAAGCAGATCCATCCATGATTGCAAAATATGGCGGTCAATTGGACAAAAATGGTAACTACCAACCAGGTCCAAAACAAAAAGAGGCTTTGAGTCAGCATTTCCAGGAAATGTTTGACGTAGTGAACTTAACTGTGAGCCGCGCTGGAGAATCTAATATTACGACCAAAGTCGCTGCACTTCC
>CAZFKB010000144.1:0-6215 GCA_964519785.1 uncultured Candidatus Obscuribacterales bacterium
GCTTGATCTTGGGTTAGTGCGCCACTTTTGAGAGCCGCATCAATACGTGAGAATTGTCTTTTTATTCTTGCATCAGGACTCATTGGTCCTTTGGCTGCAAGCGCGATTTCGCCGACTGATACCAGTGCGATGCTCATTGCAAGCGCCATAAAAAATCGTTTTTTAATTTTAGTCATAGACCAACTCCTATGCCTCTTGACTTGAATCTAGAACATACCCAGAATCAATGATTAATTTATCAAATTATGTTCTTTATTTCAGGCTTGCGACGAATTTAATTAGACCAGCAAGCAGACCTGAATCAGCATACTCATAGACGTCGTTGTGACCTGCTTGGGGCACAGAAATCAGTGTCTTAGGCTCTTTAGCTTCTGCATAAAGCTCTTTTGCATAGGTAAAAGGCAAAGTAGAGTCTTTCTCTCCGTGAATAATCAAAAGTGGAGGGTGTTCGTTTTTGACATAGCTCATATTGTCGAGAGCTGGCACGCACATGGGAAATACGACGTCTGGAAGGGTGTGCAAGAAAAACAAATGGTCTTTGGCTGCTCGACATAGGCTCGTGAAAGGAGATTGCAAAATTATCGCTTTGCACTTAACTTGTTTTGCCAGGTCAGAAGTCACTCCACAACCAATTGATTCGCCGTATAAAATTATCTGGTCTGGTTTGTAATGCATGCCTTGAACCAGATAATCGTAGGCCGAGCGCGCATCCGGCACCAGATTCTTGAGGCTCGCTTCGCCTTGACTTTCGCCATAACCTCTGTAGTCATAGAGAAAGACCGAAGTTCCTGCAAAAAGTAGGTATGCGGCTATTCCTACTCGACACTCTACATTCGATGCATTTCCATGACTCACCAGCACAACTGGGGCGTCTTTTTTTGCGCTATTTTGAAAATACCAGCCCACCATGAGTTTGCCGTCCTGGGCTTTAAACTTGACCTCTTTGGCTTCGACATTAAACTTGGCTTTCATGAAAGCAAGGATTTTGTTTTTGTCCGTTAAATCCGAGCTGGGAAATAGCGCCAGCTTATCTGCACAAAAGTAAAGGCATACCACTGCAATGAGCACATACAAGAAATAAAGTTGTGCCAGACCACGCAAAATGTTTTTCCAGCCAAACGGTTTATTTGCTTTTGCTTCGGTTGATTTTTCAGTATTCAAGATAGCTTTACCTATATAATTTGGCGGTCAATCGTTTGATGCCTGTGAGGAGTCGGTAAATGCACAATAAAGTCGTGGCAGTGTTTGCTCACTTTATTTATTCAAGCACGTTCAATGCTTGCTTCGTCAACGGCCAAAAAGAAATGGATGCGAATCTGCCGTGATGAATAGGCTGCTGACTCAGCAAGTTCGCCTGTTAGGCATCTTTTTTAGAGGGTTTACAACTTTCTTAATCGTTGCCGTTTCAGCATTTTTGTTGTCGACAATTTTGTTGTACAACGTTTATCCCCGTGCTGATTTGCCGCCGCATCAGCAAAGCTATTTAAGCATTGCTTACGATGTGATGCTTATGACTTTTTTCGAACAGCCAATACCATTTGTCGATGACTGGCGATTGGTGCCAGTATTTTTCGGATTGCCTATTTTAGGTTTATTAGTTATCGCAGACGGAGTAGTTAAGCTCGGTCACCTTATTTTACAAAGACAAAATTTCACCAGGGAGTGGCAAGAAATGATTGCCGAATCGTACGAAAATCACATCATAGTTTGCGGCTTAGGAAATGTCGGGCACCGAGTTGCCGACCACCTCTTAAGTTTTGGCGAGCAGCTTGTATGCATCGAGCGCAAAGCAGACTTTTATGCTAGCACTGAGTTTGAAAAACGCAAGGTGCCGGTCATAATCGGAGATTCGAGTAATCCGGATCTGCTTGAAAAAGCCAACGTTAAGAAAGCCAAAGCGATAATGGTTTTGACTGATCAAGATCTGGCTAATTTGGATACGGCTCTTACCGCAAAAACAATGGCACCAAAAATACGGGTAGTGATGCGCATGTTTGACCAATCGCTTGCGGACAAAGTGAAACAATCATTCGACATTGATAGCGTATTTAGTGCATCTGCACTATCAGCTCCGGTCTTTGCTCAAGCAGCATTGAGCGATAGCATTTTGTCGTCATTTTCTTTTGGCGATAAGTTGATTAATGCTTTTCAGTTAGAAATAAAAGAAGGAAGTCATTTTATCAACGAGCGTATTGACGATGTTCGCCGCAAGCACGAAGCGACAATTATCATGCACCAACGCAGCAAAGATGTAGATTGGAATCCACCACCAGATTTGGTATTGATGAATGGAGATAAACTTCTTGTCGTTACGGACCGCGAAAATCTTCCTGCGTTACTAGCAGCTGAGAAGGGCGTCAAAGTGTAACAGTCTCATGAAATATATTCGATGGTTCATGATTGGCACCATTTGTCTTGCGCTAGTGGCATTGACATCGATGATGTTCAAGAACAGTGTCGAACTGAAAAAACTTGTGACTTTCACAAAGTGGTACACAGGTTATGACGTTACAGCCGAACCTAGTTTTGACGTGCCACGTTTGCCACCATCGAAAAATCTTGAATTTGCAGGTCATATAGGTGGAGCACTTTCAGCTTGTGCGCTTCATGGAAATCTTGCAGCATTTTCCACAGGACCCGAACTTCATCTGTACGATTTGGCTGATTCAACTGCGCCCAAAGAGTTAGGCAAAATTCTATTGCTCAGTAAGATTAAAGAAATTAGTTTCAGTCAGGACGGCAAATCGATTTATGTAGCCGATGGACGTGGCGGTCTCAGGATTATTGATGTTGCAGACCCCAAATCTCCAAAAGAAATTGCAACTTATGGACATCGCGCAGCAGTCGAGCATGTGTTGCAGAGAGGTAAATTGATTTATGTTGCCTCCAAAATAGACGGTCTTCGAATTTTAAAGCAAGAAGGAAACAAACTAAGTTTACTCAAGTTTGATGATACTTCTAATCATTTAAATGGCCCGTGCGACGTTGGAAATTTTTGTTGCAATCCCGATTTTCTGATTACATCCGATACTTATAATGGACTTCGAATCATGCTCTGGAAAGACCCTGAATTTCCGGTCAATTCAGGTAAGCATACAATGCCTCATGTAGAGCCAGACTTTGTTGGATGCAGTGACAAATTCGTTATAGTAGCATCGAGCGCGGCTGGTGTTAAAGACCAGGAAGTCCGAATATTCGAGCTCACCGGATGCGGTGCACGCGAAGCATCGAAAATCCAAATTCCAAATTTCAAAGCAAACGGAGTTGCAGTCAAAGATAAGAAAGCTTTCGTCTATGGAGCTGATGGGATTGTGGTTCTTGAACTTTCAGATTTAGGGGCGCCAAAAATTGTCGAACAGCATTCCTGGAAGAGTGACTCGCCAGTCTTGAGTTTTTCTATAGGGGAAGATAAAGCTTGTGCCACCACCAGAGATGGTAGATTTCTAGTTTTCAATCTCAAAGAAAAACTAAGTCTTTCTTCGACTATTCAGTTTCCAAATATTATATTGTCTGCTTGTGTCGATAAACGCAGCGGGCAGGTATTTATCGGTGCTCAGTCAGGTATATTTGCTTCTACTTTGTCAAATGTTTCTAACGCAAAGAAAATTGGTGAATCGAAATCGATTCGGTATTTGAGGGTGGATGAAAATAAGCTTGCCGTAAAGACAGATGACAGTTTAGAAGTCTGGAAGCCAGGAAGCAAGCTTGAAAAAATCAAAAGTGTGCCGTGTCCAAGTTTAACCACTGCGCCAGTCGCGTTTCAAGGTGAATTCTTGTGTGGTGGTGAGGATGGAGTGGTATCAACCGGGTCTCACAATTTATTGAAGGATGAAAGTGTTGATACCATAGCCGGTGATGGAAACAAATTAGTCACAGCTCCTTCTGGTTTTTTTAGTCTGCAAATTTTTAGTGATTTCAAAACATCGCCACAAGAAGCACCGCTCGTTCATACTGCAATGCATCAGAGTGTTCTTGATGCAGTTATGGATCACGGTGTCATTTACTACATTCAGGGTAAGTTTTTGGGTGACAATTCTTTGTTTGTTTCTTCACCTTCTATTAAGGAAGACGAGCAGCCAAAAATAAATTTGAAAGGCGCTAGAAGGCTGTGTGTAAACAATGGCTTGATTGCAGTTGAAGAAATTGGGTTTGTGGGGCTGCTAGAATATAAAGGTAAGGATATTAAGCGAATTGCTGAACTGCAAACTACGGCAGTTCCTCTTTCGATTTGTGATCTACAGTTGTGCGGAAATCTTGTGTTGATCTCGGGAGAAGACAACGGACTTTATGTTTATCTGGTGCGAAATTAGCGGTTCTTAAAAAGTGAGAAAAATCAATGCGCTGGAGATATTTGTTCGACAAAGATGATCCTGATTTTCAAAAGAAAGAAGAGAAGCTAAAGCGAATCAAAAACTTTTGGATTGCGTTTGAAAAGATATGTCTGCCGCATTGGGAAATGCGAGATATAGACAAAGAAGCTTTGAATAATTTTGCACAATGGATGCAAAAGCAATTAGCGCTGATTGATGAAAATTTGATGTGGGAAGCGCACATTGCTGAAGACAATACAACCAATCTGGTCATAACGGCTGAAAGTATTTATTCCAATAGTGAGCTTGCAAAATCAGTGATAGAAGCCGCACCTAAATGGGAGGGATGGAATTTTCTTTCTTACAGACGCGCTACAAAACCCGAGAATCTAAGCACTTATTGCAAAAATGTTGTTAATTTCGAACCTCCAGACGATTTGCGAGCTTCGTTTAAAAAAACAGAGTGGAATAAAATCGAGCTAACTTATTATTCAAACAAGTTTGGAATGTTGAATGTTGCTGAAAGCGTGGAAAAATGCCTTCTTTTATCGCAATACGCACTTGGCGAAGAGATGTTTGAACGATGGATCGACATTGTTTTGCCTGTTAAACATGTTTCTGTACCGGGTAAAATATTCAGTCAAATTTTTGGAAAAAAGACACAATCAAAAGAGAATTTCAGTTTAGATGTGTTGCAGATCGAGTGTGAAAAGCTAAAAAAATCAATTGTAGACACGCTGCCCGATACTTATGTAAGTGAAATTGTACCTTCGGAAAAAAACGAGGACTGTACATATTGGTCGGCAGGCGTACAACCTCAAGAAGGTGATGAGTCGGTTCGTAAAGAGCGATTATTTTATTCCATAAAGTCCGAGTCGATTTTGAAGGCAGTTTTGAATGGCATGTATTTTCATTCAGAATGTCATTCAAAAAAGAATGAAGTTTTTTGCTTTATCAAATCTATTCCGTTTGATTATGATTCAGACTACGCTCAGGAAAAAAGAAAAGAATTCGAAGTCGACCTCGACTGCGAACTTCGTGACCAAAATCTAGGTTGTGTATTAGGAACTGGAGCAGGACAAGCTAGTATGTTTGTCGATTTGGTTCTGACCGATGTCGAGCTTGCGGTGCCAGTACTTCAAAAAGTTGTTAGAAAATATGCTTTGCCTGAAGGAACCTGGCTGCTCTTTTATGACAGTCATCTTTGCGAAGAGTGGGTGGGGTTGAATCCACTTGCGAAGTCACCATTCTAGTCTCGTGCTAATAGTAAATTTGCAACTACGAAAGGGTCGCAATGTCACTTAGTGCCGAGCAACTTATTCAATTAGTTATAGACAAATACGCCACGTGTTGGTCGTATAAAGATTCGGGGCTGGCATTTTCTCGAGATTTCGTGGTCGAGTTCGAAACTTCTTTTGTTCGTCCAGACAGATTCTCTTTCAGATGGAGAGATACAGAATCGAATATTGAAAAGTTGATTCATTTTGAAAATGACAAAGTTGTTTTGAATTTGCAAGAAGAACATTTGGATATTGCCAATCTGCAAGATGCAATTTCGATGGCTAGTGCATCTTCGCTATTGGCGTCGAGTTTGCTCGCTAGTTTGTTGTTGAAAGAACTGGTGCATACAAGAGTTGATTTCTTGCCGCTTTTGAACTATGAAATGACAGATAGTGAGCATGAAGGAAGGACTTTGACCCTTTTGTCTAGCGAACCGCATCCCGACCTCATTCAAAAGCTTCGAATCGATTCTGAAGAGTTTGTGATTTATGAATGGGAGCAGCTAGTCAAAGCCGACAGTGCCGACCGCACCTATTTGCAGATGGAGAATTTTCTTGTCTCACAAACTGATGAAGTGAAAGAGCGCGACTCTGAGATAGGCACTAGAATTGCGTTCAAGCATGT
>CAZFKB010000145.1:0-6165 GCA_964519785.1 uncultured Candidatus Obscuribacterales bacterium
TCCTCAACCTATTTCATACGTCTTTCCAAGTCGTCTACACGGGCTTTGAGCTTAGCAAGCTCGCCTCTAAACTCTTCCAATAATGCTGCAAACTTTTCAAGGTCTGCCTTATCAGCTTTCTGATTCAAACGCTCGACGATGCAATGTTCGTATTTGTACAAAGCAGCAGCAAGTTCAAAACGTGTTGCGGACTTTTGACCACGGAATGTTCTGTCGGGATAACCGACGAGGATGTGGCATGGGTTGTTGACGAGCTCTTTCAGAGCGTTGTAAGCCCATTCGTTACCGACAACATCGGTAAGTTCGCTGACATCGTTGGCGCCTTGAGCGTTAGCTGTCGTTCCTATTAAGGTGCTTAGACTTACGGCAGCGGCTGCGGTAAGTAAGACCAACCCCTTTTTCATATAGTAATCACTCCCTCGCATTGACCTAATCTTGAAAATATCGATCAAATCTAACGTTAATCGATGGTGGAATCATAGCTTAAATATTCCTGCTGAATGAAGTAGTTAACCCTAAACTTTGCGCGCTTTTTTTACTCATTACTAGAAACGGTCATAGAATCGGCTCCAGTTGCGGGTATCGCGAGCATTAAATAAAGCTAATATTTTAAGCGCTTATATCCCTTTTGACTACCCCAAATATATCCGGAAGAAAAGCTGGAACCTCTTTATGTCAAGGGTTCTTGGGGCTTTGAAATCAAGTGGCAATAAATTTTGTACTCATTGCTGAATTATCAGATCTTGAGTCATCGCTTTTGCACTGACAACTCTTCTCTGAAAGGCTCAACTGGCAACGAGTCCAGTGAAAACAAGTTTGCTTCAGGATTATTGTCCCAGGCATAGGTAAGTATTTTGGGCGAATCGACCTCAGGTGACCAGACAAGAACACTCTCGCCATCTAATTTGGCTTGAGCCCAATGCAATTTCTTGTCACCACCGGCAATGGCAAAACCTTTTAGAGAAGGTCCGTTTACTTTGAGACCCTTACCTATATATTTGAAACTTACCCGTACTTTATTGTCTTCAAGACGGCACTCTTCCACTTTTGGAGAGCGGTAGATGGCGGGTTTTCCATATTGTGTGGCAAGTGCGGCATTGCACATTCGCGCACCCAGTAGTTTTTTGTTAGAAGCGTGAAAATTGGGATTTTTTTGATTGTTGCAACTATCGATTGCTGGGATCATAAAAGTGTAGGGATACAAGCTAGCCTTGCTCTGGATGTTGCGGAAAATGGCTCCAACACTGAATAAATTAGGAGCAGCGCCGCGTTCACCAAATGGTGGCATCTGGACGAAGAGGAAAGGTAATTTGGGAATTTCCCAGACAAAGCGCCAGTCTTGTACCAGTCCGGTGAAAAAACTGAGATAAGAAGCTGGCTCGCGCATATTGGTTTCGCCTTGATACCACAATACGCCTTTGATTGGAAAACCAGCTACCGGAGCGATCATGGTGTTGTAAATCGAAGTTGGCGACTTGAAAAGAAGATAACTTCTACCGGAAACTTTTTCCAGTTCTTCTTTATTTTTTCCGCCGCCTCCTTCAATCAAAATGCGGTGCACTTCGTGGGGAAAGTCTAGTTTTTCTGGATTTGCGCCAGCTTCTGGAAAATTTGTATTGAATTCGGCAAGGGCTGCTCGTCCTTCGCGAAATGTTCGCAATCCTTGCATACGTGATAGCGATTGGACTTTAGCACCAGGAGCGGCGCACAAAAGAAGACCTACTGGAACATTCAATGTTTTTTGCAGCTTGGTTGAAAAGTAATACGCAAGAGCCGAGGCATCTGGAGCTGTGCTTTCATCCAATATTTGCCATTTTGTGTCGTTGTCATATTCTGGTGCTGTGTTTAAATGAGGTTCCGGGGCAAAAAAGCGGATAGTGGATGAAAAGCCCTCTTTAGTGGCATCTGCAAGCAGCTTTTCTTCAGTTAGCGAGGTCAAGAAATTTGATTGTCCCGAGCATAGCCACACTTCACCAAAGAATAGATTTGTAGATTGCGCTTTGTCTGCTCCATCGCTAATTGCCAGCGTGTAAGGACCCCCTGCCTCTTTGGGTTTGAAAACTAAATTGAATTTGCCAAGTTTGTCTGCTTTGGCAACCATTTTTTCGTGTTCTTGAGAATTGTCATTTTGAAGAATGCCTTCGATATTGGCATTTGGTTCACTCCATCCCCAGACTTTTACCGGAACGCCCCGCTGCAAAATAGCGTTGGTGCCATACACTGCAGGAATCTTCACTTTGGCATGAGCGGCGCTCGTGGTCAAAAGTAAGAGTAAAAGCAAAAGGATTGATTTAATCATTGGCGTCGATTTTTTACTTGTTTTCTCTTGGCAACGTGGTATCCTGAAGTCATTCGTTTAACTTTCAGGCAACTTACTAGTTTCGCTATTTTCGAGCATTTTTTCGCTTCCTGCCCTGCTTATCTATTCAGATAATGCAATTTTGGGCATATTGTTACTAACTATTCAGCCACAGGTTCTTTCTATATGAATATCTTAAAAGAGTTGCAAGTTTTGCCTTTCGTTGTAGGGCTAGCAATAGGACTTGCTGCATCCCCCGCTTTCGCTCAAAACTATTCATATAACTATGGTAGTTCGCGCGTTACTAACCAGGGATCGATCGGACTGAACAATCATGATTCCTCTTATATTTCTCCTGGCACCATGTCTGATTCGGCGCGAGGAGTAAACAGAGGATATGCGCTCAACCCCAATCTTCCATCTGTTTCACTTGGTCGCAACGTCAAAACTGCAGGCGACAACTTTTATTATGGAAATGCACCTGACAAAATCAAGCCGACTATTCAACGCAAAGTGATGTACCGGGTCAATAATCAACAAAACCAACAAGGAAGACAAAATCGACCTCAGGGTAATGTTTATTATCCCGGCCAAAATGCTAACGCTTCAATTCAACGTGGAGCCGGTGGTGCTCTTCAATACAATTCAAGCGGTGGCGCCATCACATATGCCGATGCAGATGCAAGTTCCAACTCGAATCAAAAGCAGAACAATCAGACTCAAAACCAAAATCAGAATCAGAACCAGAATAACGGGCAGTAAGCTAGGTCAGCGCGCCTTCTAGTTTGAGATTTTCGAGCGTGGCATCAAGACTGGCTTTGTCGCTGATGTTGAACACGCGTACATTGGGATTGATTTTTTTCACCAGTCCAGTGAGAACTGCACCAGGTCCGATTTCTACAAAAGTGTCTACTTGCTGGCTGACCATGTATTCAATAGATTCATACCAGCGAACAGCATTTTCCATTTGTTTGTCTAAGTTTGCTTTGAGTTCATCACCCTTTTGATGGGCGCTGGCATCGAAGTTTTGAACGACTTGATATTTTGCATCAGCAAAATTAGTTTCTTTGAGCAACGAAGAAAATGTCACTGAAGCTTCGTGCATGAGCGGTGAGTGGAAGGCGCCACCTACTGGCAAAGGAATTGCTTTGCCTCCTTTTTCTTTGACTTTGGCGCAGGCTTCGCTTACAGCGTCAGGATTTCCAGAAATTACCAGTTGCTCGTGTGTATTTAAGTTTGCAATTACAACTTGCTTTTCACTTGTTGAAACTGAGTCCACTACTTCTTTCAATACTTGAGCACTCAATTTTAAAACTGCTGCCATCGCACCTTTGGGACAATTTTCCATGAGCGATGCACGCTTTAATACAAGTTTGAAAGCGTCTTCGTTGTTAAGTGTGCCTGCGGCTGCAAGAGCAGAAATTTCGCCAAGGCTATGACCGGCTACAAAATGTGGTTTGGGTCCACCACGCTCGACATAGCACGCCCAGGCTGCTAAAGATACAGCCATGATAGTGGGCTGGGTATTTATGGTCCGCTTTAATTCAGTATCCGGACCTTCAAAACAAAGTTTGGTTATTGCAGCTTGCATAGAAGAAGCCTGGCTGTATTGGTCGAATTGATCGAGCAGTGATTTTGCTTCTGAAAAATTCTCATAGAGGTCTTTTCCCATCCCGACAGATTGCGAACCTTGTCCTGGGAACAAGCATGCTAACTTAGCCATTTCATTTATCCTTTTGAACGCGCCACTACATTCAGTACTAGCTATCTGCTTTCAGCTGCACTAACTTTTTTTTTACCGTCGGCATCAGCATCATTTGGTCCGCTGCCGTTGCCGTTTTGAGAGCCTTCTGCTTTGAGCGCCTGCTCCATTTTCTTAATTACATTAGCCATGACCATATCTTTGGCTACGCGAATGGCATTCTTAATAGCTGTGTGTTTGGAGCCGCCATGCGCAATTACATAGACACCTTTGACACCAAGCAATAAAGCACCACCTAATTCGTTATGGTCGACTCTTGCTTTAAGCGCCTTGAGATACGGCTCTGCCATAATGCCGGCAACTTTGCCGCGGATAGAACTCATCAATTCCTGACGCAAAATCTGGCTCATCATGCGGGCAATGCCTTCGGCTGTTTTGAGTGAAACATTACCTGTGAATCCATCGGTCACAACTACATCAACTTTTCCAAGAGGATAATCGCGACCTTCGACAAATCCTATGAAATTGAGTTTGTTGCTTTCGGAAAAAATCTTGTATGCGTCGCGAACCAGGTCGTTGCCTTTGGTTTCTTCTGTTCCGATATTGAGCAGACCCACTCTTGGTTGAGGAGTGTTATAGAGTCCTTTAAATAGTACGGATCCCATTACACCAAAGTGATAAAGTTCTTCGGGACTACAATCTACACTTGCGCCGCCGTCGAGCAGTAAGCAAGGTTGATTGCTTATTGTCGGCATGCCTACGCAAATGGCTGCTTTGTCTGCGCCTTGCAATTTACCTAGAGCAATTTGAGCTGCAACTGCGGCTGCTCCGGTGGAGCCAGCTGCGACAACTCCATCTGCTTCGCCCTTTGCTACCTGTTTGGTTGCTACTAATATAGAACTGTCTTTTTTCTTGAGAACCGCCCGACTCGGCTTTTCGCCCATTTCAACCACTTCGGAGGCGGCTACAATGCTTATATTCATTGACTCGGGGCTACGTCCGCCGAGTACCTCTTTGACTGAATTGCGTTTCAATTCGGCGCTTATGACATCGGGAGGACCCACGAGCTGAATCGCGATTCCATATTCTTTAGCCGCGATTACCGACCCAAGGACTACCTCTCTGGGGGCGTGGTCGCCTCCCATGGCGTCAATGGCAATTCTTATCATAGTGTGCTCAGATCCTTGCCCCAGGCTTTCAAGAAGAAAAACGACGTGATTTAAGTCTTAAAAAACCGAATCGCTTCTGAAAGCAGGACGACCACGATAGTAATCGCACTCTGGGCAGACTTGGTGAGATTTAGCTGGTGAACCGCAGTTCGAGCATTTCGAAACTGTAGTTTTGATTGCTTTCCAGTTTGCTCTTCTGGAATGTTGTTTTTGGTGAGAAGTTTTCTTCTTCGGACAAGCCATTGTTTGCGTTCCTTTCTAAAAGTGACGCTCGAAAAAATTCGGGCGGGCGATATAAGCAGGTTAGTAATTATCTACTAAATATGCCTATTAGTACATCGAGAAGACATCAAATTTCTTTATTTTGAAACAGACTCTTCAAACTTTCCCAGCGAGGGTCGATTTTGTCCCCAGATTCGGGCTGTGTGGCAGCCTGGGTTTTTAAGGGGACGCCGGGGCAAGCCTCGCCACAGTGGGCGAATGCGGGCAGGCTCAAAATTACTGCCTGATAAACAATATCGCTTACGTCGAGATTCTTGTCATCTGGCAAAACTTCATAGAAATCTTCTGGATTAAGTTCTTTTTCTTTTGTGTAAGCGTGATCGTCTTCTTCGCAGTCGTCGTACTTACCTTTAACTGGACCGCTTACCTGGGCCCGTTTGTAGACAAATTGCTCTTGCAAGTCAATTTCAAGAGGAAGAACGAAAGGTTGCAAGCACACGTCACACGTGAGCTCGAGCACTGTGGCCAGTGTGCCAAGCATTTTTACTCCACCAGCATTGATAGAAACAGTTATTGAACCGCTCACAGTGCCTGGATCTTCCAGCTCTGCAATATCCATTTCTTCGCAAAAGTCTACGGTCAAGCGTTTTTGCTTGAGCGATGCAATCTCGTCTATATTTAGTTTCACGCCGATTGCTCCTGGAGACTTTGAGAATTTTATCACAAGTAATCAAAACCAAATGGACGCTTGCTCTAGATGAGCATGGCGAGCT
>CAZFKB010000146.1:0-6148 GCA_964519785.1 uncultured Candidatus Obscuribacterales bacterium
TGAAGATTGTTTAGACTGATTTACAGCATCGTTTGCCTATTTGCTTCTTTGTTCGTTTGAACATTTCAGAAAATAGTAAAAGGAAAAAAAGAAAAAGCACGAGCATACACTATCTACCCTCGCGATAATCCAGCTTGCTACTTCGGTGTGCAGAGGAAATAAAAGAAATAAAGTGCAAGCAATTAACGGGAAAGATCCGCTGTATCTCTTGTTGTCAATTTCTTTCGCTATCAGATATAGGCCTATTGCGCAGAGAAAATAAAAGATCAGATTACTCAGGTGATAGCCTAGTGCTGAGTATTGCCAAAACCAATAGTCCAGAGCCAATGTCAGACTAATGAGCGGTCGATAGAAACTGGTTCCTTGCGTCTGTAGCCAGGTCGACCAGAAATTTTGTAACAGCAGTCCATAATTACCAGCAAAAACTTGCTTAAGGTAATTGAGGTGCATGAAATCATCAGCAAGAAAATAGCAGTTTAGCGACTGGTGAAAGCAAAGCAGTACCATTACAAAACCATATCCGTTAACGGATATGGTTTTTGAGCTGAGGGTGACCAGCCACTGATAAAAAGTTAGCGGCGCGCTGGGTGGTTCTTTGAAACCTTTAGGATAGCTTTGTTTTCCAGTCAATTTTGCGATTGTCCCGGTGACAATCCAGGTAATCAAGATCTGCTAATCAACTAGAGTAGGTTACCCTAATATTCATAATAAAACGTGTATTCTTTTAATAAATACTCGAATAGAAACCAGTTGACAGCCACGAAAGAAAGTCCAGACCCTAAAAAACTAATTTTTCCCATGAGCTTTTTATGGGGAGCCAGTGCTTCGCATTTTCAGACTGAGGGCTATGGGCAGGAGGCGGAGCTAGGTTTGTCAGACTGGTCTAACTGGTCGCACAAGCCAGGAAATATTGCCGATGGGTCAGTGGCGGACAAAGCTTCTGAATTTTATGATCGTTTCGACACTGATATTAATATTCTCAGTTCGCTCAATCTTAATGCTTTCAGAACCAGTGTTAATTGGGCTGCGTTATTACCCGACTCTCCGGAAAAGGGTTCAAAACGTACAGCAAATCCGCAGCTGCTTGAATATTACAAGCGGGTTTTGTCGAGCTTGCAAGATTCAGGAATCAAGACTTTTCTAACTTTGTTCCATTTTGCCCTTCCTAGCTGGCTTGCAGATGAGGGAGGTTGGCTGAGTCCACGAGCAGTCGATGAATTCAAGTTTTTTACCGAGATTCTAGCTAAAGAAATTGGTCCGTATGTAGACTACTGGAATACTATAAATGAGCCAATGGTCTATGTTTATCAGGGCTATGTCAGTGGCTACTGGCCGCCCGGCGAAAAGTGCAACTATTACAACGCTTTTGCGGCCGTACGTAATTTACTATCAGCTCATGCTGAGTCATATCAGGTTATAAAATCGCACTTTCCCCAGAGTCCGATTTCATTTGCAAACCACTGGAGACCTTTTATTCCTCTCAGAGTCTGGAATCCCTTTGATCATATGGTTTGTTATTTTAGAGACCGCGTATTCAATCATCTCTTTCCATATAGTATCAGTACTGGTCGCTTCGAGCTTCCCGTGCCACTTTCGCATATGCAAGAGTTTAGAAATTTGAATGGTGAAATCAAAAATCTGAAAGACAGCATGGACTATTTAGCAGTGAATTATTACACTCGCGAATTTTCTTTATTCCAATTGAGCTGGCCTCCCGATTTTTTTGGTCGTCAGGCAGAAGAATCATTTTTGAAAGTTTCGGATATGGGATGGGAAGTCTATCCAGAGGGAATGTACAAAGTCCTTGTTAAAGATATCGCGCCTTACAGATTCGATTCAAATATGAACGAGCGCCCGGTCGTGATTACCGAAAATGGATATGCGCAGAATTTTTCACCCGACATGATTGATGGTGAATGGTCGCTTGAGGACCATGAGAGAGTGGATTACTTGGTATCTCATTTGATATCTGTGCACAAAGCAATAAAGGCGGGAGTAAAGGTGATTGGTTATCTGCACTGGTCATTGACAGATAATTTCGAGTGGGCAGAAGGACTTACACCAAGGTTTGGTTTGGTGAGGGTCACATATCCTGATCAAACACGTTCTTTGCGTAAAAGCGCCACAGAATATGCCAAAATTGTAAGAGACAATGCAATTCCAGTTTCGTTTCAAATGAAAGAAAGTTGAGCCAGAATGGCAACAAAAGCGGATCAAATAATCTATTCACTTTTTTTGATTTTTGTTTTGGTATCAGGGCAAGAAGGATTTTGCCAGGCTAGACAGGCTGAAAATAAGCTTTTAATTGCTCAAGATACAAGCGCAAGCGATAGTCCTAATTTTCAGAAAAAGCTGGTTCATGCAGAGCTTGTTTCTAATCGCAAGTCTATACAGGCTGGCAAAACTTTTATGGCTGGTGTCAAATTCAAAATGGAACCGGGCTGGCACATTTATTACAAAGAGAGTGGCGATGCTGGCATGCCCACTCAAATTGAGTGGATTCTACCAGAAGGGTTTTCTGCTGGTCCTCTTTTATGGCAGGAGCCTAAACACTTTGACGAAGAAGGAATCAAAACTAATGGGTATGCTGATTCCACATTTATAGCCAGTCAAATAACTGTTCCAGCCAATATCAAAGACCTGCGCGCGGTTTCTATAGAAGCCAAAGTGAAGTGGCTTTCCTGCAAAGAGTCTTGCATTCCAGGTAAAGACGATTTGCACATGAATTTGGCTCTGGGTGAAGAAATTCCAGATGATACTAATGCGCAATTATTTTCAAGCGTAGGTTATGACCCGAAATTGGGCTCGCAAGGACAGGTCTATCAGCCTGTTAACGGAACAGATAGTCAGTCAGACCAAAATCCTTTCAGTTATTTTTTGCTTGCCATGGTAGGGGGCTTCATACTTAATTTTATGCCTTGCGTTCTGCCAGTGATCGCAATTAAGATTTTAAGTTTTATGGAACAGGCAGACGAGAGTCCCGCTCGAGTTCGACAGCTGGGGCTTGTTTTTAGCGCCGGCGTAATGTCAGCTTTTCTCGCCCTGGCACTGGTTGTAGTGGCAATAAGGGCAGCTGGTAATTCAGTTGGTTGGGGGACGCAGTTTCAAAACCCATTGTTTTTGATCGTGATGAGCGTCATAGTTCTGATTTTGGCTTTAAGTCTTTTTGGCTTGTTTTACATCTCTTTTGATGCAGGGCAAGATAAGCTTGATGCACTCTCGAAAAAGGAAGGGATGGTAGGAACATTTTTCAAGGGAGTTCTGGCCACCACTCTTTCAACCCCTTGCACTGCCCCGTTTCTTGGCGCTGCTATGGGATTCGCTTTTGCTCAGTCAAACATAGTGGTGATTGGTATTTTTCTTGCAGCTGGGCTTGGAATGTCACTTCCTTATATCGTGCTCACTGCCAAACCTGACTGGATGAAATTCTTACCAAAGCCAGGCGCATGGATGGAAAAGTTCAAAGAATCGATGGGCTTTGTTTTGCTTGGAACAGTCGTCTGGTTGCTGAGTGTCCTTGGCAGTCAAATTGGTAGCGAAGGCATTATGTGGGTTAGCTTTTTCCTTCTTGCTGTGTCAATTTCAGCGTGGATTAGCGGACGATTTGTGGATCTAGCAAGCAGCGGACAAAGAAAAATTGCAGTCTATTCAATAGCTGGAATAATCAGTTTAATTGCTGGATATATTTGCTTAATTGATAAGCCGATTGTGATGAGAGCATTGCAGGGCAAACCAATTTATAAAAACGGTCAAAACGAAGGGGTGTCCGAGTCTGGTACCAACTGGATAGCTTTTACACCTGAGCGTTTAGAACAGGAATTGGCAAAAAAACAAACAGTATTGCTCGACTTCACAGCGGACTGGTGTTTGACCTGCAAAATGAACGAATCTTTGATTTTGAATTCTACTGTGGTCAAGCAAACGATAAAAGACAAAGGCATCATCACAATAAAGGCTGACTGGACAAGAGGTGATGCTGAAATCACAAAGTTGTTGACTAAATTCAAGCGATCGGGAGTGCCACTATATGTGGTTTATCCTAAAGGCGACGTCAATAATCCAATCATCTTGCCAGAAATATTGACTGAACAGCTTCTACTCGATGCGCTGAACAAATAGATTTTAGTCTTAGCCGTTAATTGTATTTTGGATTTTCTCAATTAATCCATCTAAGAGTGTGATGTCTGTTTGTTCGCAGAAGACGACCAGGATACCGACATCGACATCGGTGAGAATTGTAGTCTTATCAGCGTTGGGCGTACGAGTCAACAAGACCATCTGGCGTAATTTGCCGATTTCTAATTTTTTGGTGGAAAGGTTGCTTGTGCTCAATAACGCGGTAGATAGTGCGCCAAGCATGTCTTTGTCCCACCCTTGTTGCAGGGTGGAAGACATGACAAGACCGTCGTGACCAACGATGAGACTGCCTGCTACACCCTGGTATTCGCCGATTTTGTTCAAGAGCTCGTTGATACCAGCGCCTCGTGCTTTACTGATGATTCGAGCCGATGGCAGACCTTTACCAAGCTGTCTTGACTCGCCAGCATTGATGATAGCTTCTACCGCCTGTTGGTCAATCAACAATTTGCCGATGGTTTTCATTGTGCCAGCTGTCTCACCTTGCACTTTTGGTGCTTGGGCTGAGCGGACAGACAGCTTGCCGAAGTCTTTGAGATTTTCGTTCGCTTTGCGAGCTGCTTGTTGTTCTTGAGTGAGAACCTCTTCTACTTCTGGTTTTGGCTTGTCCTTTTCAGGTTGTGTAAGCAAACCATCCACGTGGTCTTTCAGCGCTGGAATTCGGTTCATTGTGTCAGACAATTTGCCTGGCTGTTTTACCTGTTCGCGTAATGCAGCAATTTGATTGGGATTCAAAGCCTGCATTTCACCGGTTTGTTTGGGAGTCTTCGGAGCATTCAATGCCGATGGAGCGTTGCTTGCTGCACTACTTGCGGTGGCGGGCTGTTCTGTCAAGCCAGAGAAAATGTCATCCATGTCGGAGTCGCCAAGATTCAAAAGCGGCTTGCTTTCTTCTTCTGCTTGAGGTTCTGGTTCTGCCATCAAGCCGCCAAAAATGCTATCCATTTCTGAATCGCTTACATTGAGAAGCGGTCCTTCCCCTGGTTCGTCTAAGGCGTCAATCGAGGCGTGGGCAGGAGCACTCGATTCAGCTTCGTTTTGTTTTTGCATTTGAGCTCTAAGTTCGCTCAAACTTACGTTTTGAACCTGACCTCCAGCTGCACTCGCTGCAGATTGATCAAAAGATTTTTGTGCGTCAGCGGAAGCTAGACCAGAGAAGATATCGTCCATGTCAGAGTCGCTGACTTGTAAAAGTGGCTCTTCTGCTTCTTGAGGTGTTGCTGCTTGCTGATCTTCCTGGGGTGCAAGACCAGCAAAGATATCGTCCATATCAGCGTCGTTCAGTTGCAATAAAGGTTCTGCCTCACCACCAGCTGCAGGTTCGTCTTCCAGAACCTTCGCGTGGTCTTCTGCGCGGTCTGCTCTTGTGCGAACCTCGACTCCTTGTTGAGCTTGTTGCGGAGCCATATTTGAAAAGATGTCGTCAATCTCAGAGCCGATATCCTGACCAAAGAGGTTGTCGCTTGCTTCTTCGGTTTGCGTGCCGGACAGATCAGAAATCGAAGATGTTCTTGGTGCTACCAGATCAGATGTATCGTGCGCTTCATGTCCAACAGCTTGCTGTGCCGTTTCTGGAGCCAGACCAGAGAAAATATCATCAATTTGATTGTCTACGCCACCTTCAAAAAGATGACCACGAAGTTCCTGGAAGCCAACGCCCGAGTCGGTCCCGACACTGCTTATGCCAGTATCGGAATCGGTACCAATCAAGTCGCTATGTTCGGCTTTGCTAATGTGTTGAGGTGTTGCAGGAGCAGGAATATCTTCATCGTCTGCCATTTCTAGAAAACGTTTGGACAACAAACTGCTCATCGAATCGTTCACTGTCGCAGGCTCTACTGGAGTTTGCGGTTTGGCAGGAGCTGCTGGCGCTTGGCTTGGTTTGACAGGAGCGGCGGGTGCGCTTGATGCGGCAGGAGTTTGTGGAGTTAGAGGTGTTTGAGGTTTTGGAGCCGGTGCAGGAGCTGCTGGAGCCTGCGCTGGTGGCTTTGGAGTTGGTGCTGGTGCTGGT
>CAZFKB010000147.1:0-6135 GCA_964519785.1 uncultured Candidatus Obscuribacterales bacterium
TTTTGGGTGTCGATTGTCAGGGTCTTGACTGGACAAAATAACCCTTTTGTTTAATGCTGTATGATAAAACTTGAGTAACTTATTAAATTTGCCCGACCATTGTGCCGTTGCAAGATTACCCACCATGCTTGAGGATTGACTTTGCTTAATGATTTAGATGATTTGATTTCCGAAACGACACCGCATCTGCGCGACACGATCCCGCGGGCACCGGTTAGTTTTGGCAGTTCCTCTCTTAATTTTGGAAGCGAATTTCGGCGGCCGCCTTCCTGGATCTCTCTAGATACTTTGTATTGTCCCCCTTGCGCTAAGGATCGACGTGTCAGAATTGAAATACTTCTGCATACTGGACCACTGACACGATTGGCTCGCAGTAAGCCTCGAACTACAAACAGTCTTTTCGACACGAGTGAGTGGGGGCCTTCACTTTTAGTGTTCATTTGCGAACAGTGCGCGCTCAAATTTAACTGTTTGGTCTTTGATGAGTTTAAAGGTGTCGCACGTGAAACCAAAGTAATTCTGATTCCGAGCAAGGCTGGAGGCCTGAGCACACCACATACACCACCAACAGTAAAGCATTTTGTTGATGAAGCATACAAATGCCAATCTGTTGGAGCAAATGCAGCCGCAATTGAAATGTATAGAGTCGCACTGGAACAACTGTTGCATGAAGAAGGCTATGAAATTGGAATGTTAAATGCGAAGATAACGGCTCTGGAAGCGGATAGGGTTGCTGGAACTGCAAAACCATGGGCAGCAGATTTGGATACTGATATGCTTCATGTACTGCGCAAACTTGGCAACAAGGTCGCACATCCAAATGATGCCGCGGCACTAACTGCTTTTGACGTTGATACTATTATTGGTTTGCAGGAAGTATTTCAGTTTTTGCTGGCGGACATCTACGAACGGCCAAAAGAAAATGAGCAATTGTTATCCGCACTTATGCAAATGCGGGAAAGAACCGCAGGAGACTCGAATGCCACTCGATGACTTAAAAGAATTTGTAAGCTCCTTGGCGTCTGCAGGTGCTGACGTGAATCCGCTAGCTCTTGTTAGAGCAGGGCTTCCAAAGGAAAGCCTCGGGAATGTGGGCGTGTTGTACTGTCCGCATTGCTCAGAATATTCTGGAATGAAACTCAATACTTTGCATTTCGAGAAGACCGTTGGGCAAGAGTTGTACAAAGAGATAACGAGGGAGGACAGCATCGGACCGGGTCCGCGCCCAAAACTGCCGGAGTATTTTGATCCATCTTTATTTAGGTTGGATTGCGTAAACTGTCAAAACGGATTCTATACGCTACTATACAAAAGCGAGAAAGGTCCAACTCTGGTATTTTTCTCAACCCGTGGTGGAGGCATTGCCACTCCCAATACACCTACCTTAGTGAGATACTACTTGGAACAAGCATACAAGGCACAAGCTGCAAGCGCATATAGTGCCGCAATTGCTATGTATCGCGCGGCTTTGGAACAGGTGCTTCAAGACAAAGGTTTTGAGGGCAAATTGCCAAGTAAGTTGGCCAACTTGGCAGAGAGGATTAAAGATGGAACTGCACCTAGCTGGGCGAAACGACTTAATGATGCTGCTTTAACTGTTATCAAAGAAATTGCCGATTCTCATGCTCATCCTAGCGAGCTTTCAAAGCTACAGGCGCTAGATATAGCATTCATGTCAAATGTTCAAAAAACGTTTTGCAGTTTGCTCAGTCTCGCTTATGAACAAGACGCTCGAAAAGCGGCTGGTAAGGCGAAACTAGAAGCAGTGCTGCAAAAAGCGAAGAAAAAGGGATTGAATTTACCATGAAAATGAGTGAAATCCCGTACTGCCATTGATTTTTTCCAATTTCAAGCACCAGTGATAGAATAATGCTTGATACTGGCACGTATACGGCATCATCAGAATTTGTTTGGGTCACTAGGCAGTTGGCGAAATTTTGTCCATAAAATGTCACCATGTTCGATTTTTACGAAAAACGGCTTCAGTTTCTTCGAGTACATTCCTCCAGTTGGTATCTCGAGCTTCAACATTGAGTTCTTCGATTGCAAATCTAACTATATCTTCCAGAGGAACGCGGCCTGTTGGTATGTGGCGATTGACAAGAGGGTGGTTTGTGGTGCGGCTATCATCGCGTATGTGTAAATGAGCTTCAAAGCTCTCATTTTGGCGACGATGATAATGCCAGTCAATTATGCGCTCATTTGGCCGAGGACTCCAGATTACGTAAATGTACCGCACGGTCGAAATTCTGAAGTTGTCTTCGTCAAAGACCTGAAACCTTTGGGAAGCTTGCAGAAGGAGAGTTTCCTGTCCCCGTCTCAGTCTTAATAAAGAACCGGGGACTCTTGTCCGCGGATTTTGATCCGCTGGGGCAGCCAAAAGCATGTATTCATCGCTGAGCGTAGTGGCCGAATAAACCCAGGTATTCGCTATGCAATTCAATACTCTGCCGATTAGCCGCTGATATTCTGTAAGCGCCTGGTCTCTATTTCTGTGCATTCTCAACTAATGGAAGCAAAAACATAATGGAGTCGAAATGCGGATTAGTTTTGAATTCTTCTCGTCTCCGAAGGAATTCCTCAGCCGAAACGCCAAGCTGCTCTCTGACAGTTGCTTCAAAATACTCGCGTGCCTGTTCTGCCGTGAGTTTGCAATTATTCTCGTCATTGTTTTTTAAAACAGCAACCATCGGGACTCCTTTACCTTTAAGCTATTATAGCAGATGCTTGCAAATAGCCCACTATTGACCTTCTATAGCTCTTCGGACGGGTTTGCTCAGCTGCGATTCCTAATACTGATTATCCACTTGTGCGGAAAACCACTTCTTCCACCAGGGTTTTTTCAATTCTTGAATTGTTTGCGACAAGGTCGCCAGTTGCTCTTCAACAGCTTTTAACTGAGCTTCTTTCTCGACTTTAAGAGCTTCGATTTCCGCGTTTTTAGTGCGCTCTTGTTCTTCGAGTGATCGTTCTAAGACTGCCATATGCTTTTTAGCTTTGTCGGATTCTTCCTTCTCAGCTTTGAGCGCTTCAATTTGTTTCTCTAAGGCCGCAGCTTCAACAGCTTTCAAGTGCGCAGCCCTCCGCTCCTCTTCTGCTTGCTTTTGAAAATCTGGCAAGAGCTTAAGTTGTCTGCCTTGTTCCTGGAGCTGTTGTTCTTGAGCGCGGATGGTATCTACTAGCGGTTTCATCATTTCCTCGGCTAAAAGCCGCAGGCGACTGCGCTCTTCTTCGACCCAAGTCTGATGCTGCGCTTGTTGGACTTCTTCATATATAGTCTCGGCATCTACAGCTTCTTCAAGGGGTGGAAAATCATTCTCGCCCACATCCGAATCCTGATCCAGCTTCAGCTTCGAAGCTATTTCTTTGGTTGGATAAATACGCCACTCTTTGACGCCGTAGGTGTTTGTTTTTTGAATACCTTTAAGGTCGCCTTTGGCCAGTCTTGAAGTAATTGCCCGGGTGGTGAGACCCAGCGCATCAGCAGCTTCCTTGACAGTAACCGTTCTCATGTAGCAGCTCCATATTTAGTGGCGTTTGACTGTATATATCCATTTGGAGAGGGCAGGATTATTATAATCAAAAGAGGTCTAATCGATGCAGAAATCCTCAGAAAATTTTCTGTGGTGGCACTTCCGTGCTTTTGAAAATGGCAACTCTGTTCTTGTATGCGCGTTTCTTCGCTTCTTCGATTTGCTTGCCTGGATTTGCCGTGATTTATCAGGGTGTTATGTGTGGTAGCAATATTTATCAGCCCGTCCTGCCTTATCCTCTTTTTTTCTCAATCGAAATCGCTTCCGAGCCTCTGCTTTGCGCGGAACTGGACCACTGTCATGCCCGGTAATTGATTATCGGAAGCGAGGAAATCTTTCCGGGCATTTCTTCGCTGCTAGGAAATCCTCTTCCTCGCTTATGCGGCTATGTCTCTGAAAGTGCCCTGTATTGCCTGGATTTTGGCTCTTCTGTCGCTCGGAAAAGTAACTCTATATTTCCGCATTTAGAAAAACCAGCGGAGAAATTTTCCAGCAATGGTTGCTAAGGCATATTATTCTGATATCGTTAGTAGTGTCTCTCATTACTAAGCTAGAAAGTCCAAAAGTTGCTAATAGACAGTCACCACGGTGTTTTTAAAACCACAAGTGCCGTTTCCTCGGTCGGTCTAACCTCTCAATCCTATATATTGCCGAGCCTCAAAATAGTTTCCGAGCCCCGGAAATCCTATAGATCAAAAATTGATCAATGTATATCCAAAAGGCTTGCTAGTGCCTCAATATCCCATCATTGCACGAACTCAGAAATTTCCTCGCCCGCAGAAAAGCCTCTAAACATCGGACTGATAGATCTAAAGTGTTGATCCTTCATTAGGCACCATTTATAGTGGCAGCGATTCACTTCTTGGCAATATATCCAATTGTATGTCGATCAAATATTAGAGCCTGATTTCAACGTTCACAGAACTATCCGATAAATCTCCCTAGAAAAAGAGCCTAAAAATCACCACTTCAATACATTGTGTCCATACCAAAGTCATGGAACCGGAACAGTCGGATTGCGCCTTGCTTCCCAATCGTTTCCTGGCTCTATTTCCGCAGCGTTTTGGCTCTACTTTCCGCACTATTGGTTCCACTACCTGGCGTGAGATGAGCCAATTCCACTACTTGGAAGATGATTCAATTATTGCGTCATTGGGCGGCTCTTCGAAGAATATTCGAGCCTTCCTGATGGACAAAACGACTAAATTTTTAGTCTTGTCTTGTCCAACAGGTGATGACGGTATCGAGTTCGATGTCGTTAGGCTTGTCGTTAAACAACTTCGTGATATCGGCTTGAAACCCAACTTGTATAGGGAGTCTGGCTCAAATTCAATTCAGATTTTCCTCGCCTTTTCCGAGCTTGTCGAAACAGACCGGATAGCAAAGATAATCGCTTCGTTCCTGCGGAACACAACTTTAATTGTCCATGATACCAATACGCCTTTTGTTCTGCCGCTCCAGAAGGACTTTGCCTGGCTCAATAACGATTTTTCAATGAAAGTCGAGTGTGACCATCTCGCAATCGAAGCTGCAATGGCAATGTTTTTACACGATTTAGATTCAAATTCTGTTTTTTCAGAGGTTCTTGAAACACTTGCCAAGGCAGCAATGAATAACGAAGAAACGCAGTGCTCAACTGAGTTTTCTGATTGTGATGTTATAGAACCAATTGAAAAAAAAATCCAACAGCCTGTCGCAGAGGAAACATTCAAAGACTTGCCAGAAGTTGCTCCTGATATCGATATTCAAGAATTGGCAATGACAAATTTTCGACCGGTAGAATTGCTTGACGCCAATACACAGGTTCAAGTGCCTGGTGGTCAGCAACTCTTGCTCTTTCCGGTTGAACTACAAAATTCTCAATTTGAATTGCCTAAAGAAATAACAAAACACAAAAAGCGAGCACGCTCCGATTTGCCCTCTGATGCTCAATCTAAAGCTTTACTTGCGTCATTTCCCAGTTAAACCCACTGACGCCCAGGGCGTCACAAAAGTATTAAAGGAGGTTTCCGACGACTAACCACTAACAAAAAACACCGCTTGCAGGCGGTGCTTTTGAAAATCACTTAACGGATCGGTTTTGTAATTGATTCAGGAGTTTGGAAGACGACCTGAGATATTGCAAGCATAAAGCACTGATTCGGTTAGGTCAACTCATCTTCATTTAGAAAGAGGAACCTTTACGACCGGACTTATTTCTCTGGTGGATCAATCACGACCACCGGCTAGATTCTCACGTCAAAAATACTATCCGTCTCAAGCTAGTGAGGCGATAGAGATGTTTCTTTCGTTGTTTCATAGATATGGATATATCTATAAGCCGTATGGATCTAGTGGTTGGTTATCTGCAAATGAAGAGTGGAAGCTTACTGATTCTGAGATATTGAAAGCCGCTGCTAATGTGCATCCTAAGTATTTAGTTGGATGTAGATCAGGCAGAGCTTCTAAGTTTGCTGTGATTGATATTGATGCTGGAAGTAAATATCACAATGCTTCTTCGCTTAAAAAAATATGTTCGCTGTTAGAGAAAGCTGGGATTTTAGAGACCAATCTTTATCGATCTTCTGAGTCTGGTGGCTGGCATTTATATATCTTCTTTGAC
>CAZFKB010000148.1:0-6061 GCA_964519785.1 uncultured Candidatus Obscuribacterales bacterium
TAACGGTTCAACTTCTAAAAATAAGAATTATCTGAATGGGTTGTTTGAAAAAATCTCAGGTCTGTGGCGTGGAAAATGACTTTTATAGTTACCTAGAGATTAAATATCAAATTTTTAGGTAATATAGATCTTGAGGATTTTCTGGAATTATATGTCTAGAAATTTAGGGTTAGGCAGGGAAACGGAAGAAGCGGATGGCTAAGATTAACCCCTGGAATATGGGGGGTTATAAAGCTGGACAAAACGTAGTCTGCAAAATTGTCAAGGCTGAGCAAGGCGGTTACGCCGTCGTGGTCGTAAAAGACAATTTTCCAGGTTATGTCGAGTCGCAAATGCCTTATCAACCGGGGCAGGAAGTTCTGCTCGTCTATAAAACCAAGGGCGTCAAAGGACTCATTTTTTCCGAACGATTCGCTACCCAGCAATCCTCCACGACCCTTCAAGTACCTCAAAAAATCGACTGGCAAGCCCAGGCTATGAGCGGCGCAGATTCGCCCACTCAATGGGCAGCGCCACAAGGTCAATTTCCAGTCGACAATCAAGCCCAACCAGATCCCAACTATCAAAGTGGTTGGGGGGCTTCACACGAAGAACAAGCTTATGCCAATTATGACAGCGGTCAAACAGTCCGACGTTTTCGTCTGCAACGCGCAATCGATTTGATTATGCCGCCAGTGAATGGAAACGGCAATATGCAAACTTTGCGCATAGGCGATTATGACGTTGAATGGCTTATAACAGACCTCGAAGGCGGTATGCGTACCGGCTGCGTAAAAGCAGTTTGTGAAAGTCGCCTTTCGCGCGCAGCGATGCTTTTATACAAAGGACGCGCAGTCGGCTGCATCTACGGTTCAAAATCCGATCCTACCGACAAGCCGACTGAAGTTGCATTGCAAGCGATGCTCGCCGATTTAGAATGTCCAGATACTGTCGTCACTCTTTACGATTTGCCGCTAGACATCTCACTTTCGATGTCTTCCACATTTTTGGGTTATCCCGTTCAGCCACAACCAAATTTGACCCCCAGTCAATATTTAGAATTCATTCTCGACTGGTTCTCAAAACAAGGTGGAATCGCTACCATAGCGGCTCAGTTAACTACTGGTCTTTGTCTGGGTTATATTTACGAGGGCAAATATCGTGGCGCATTTTACGTTGAAACCCAAGAATTCAACGAAGACATAAACTTCCTTTATCAGCTTGTTGGAAGCGACCCAGATCCTCAGCTTGCGGTAAGTATCTTGCCAAACGAGATGCACTCAAACGCAGTGCGTTTTGGCTATAGTTTGAGTATGTCGCGCAAAAACCGCAAAGAGTTTTAGCCCCACATCTGGTGTCATTCTTCTTAAAAGCGACGATTTATTCTTCTTCGTTAGATTCGCTTTGAGCTTCAGTCATAGTGCCGATACCGCTCATCTGGTCGTGCTCCAGATTTGGTCTGGATTCAAGAATGAAGTTAGGGCGGGGGATCGGCGGATTATGCGAATGAGCTGAGGCTTCTTCCTCTTCTTCCTGACGTTTCAAACGAAAAACACCAGTGATAGTCTCTACTGCTTGATGAGGAGATTGAATCTCTTCTTCAGGCTCAGAAGTCATATCTTCATTCTGCTCGTCGTCTTCATCGTCGTCAGAAGACTGGTCATGAATTGTGGTGACTTCACTTTCTGATTCATCATCTTCATCGTCGTTGACAAAACTAAAAGCGTCGAGGTCCACCGGCTTGTCCAATTGCAGCTGAACTGGCTCTTCTTCGAATGCGGCGGGTAACTCTGAATGTTCTTCGTGATCACCAAGATTTCGTTGAACCTGGACTTCTTCGTTATCTGATTCTTCGTCACCATCGTCGTTATCATCGCCCTCGTCGAGCATATTGGCATTTGAGGATTTGTCTCCGCCAACGAAGTCTTCTGGCATTTGAGCCAAGATTTCTTCTGGAATATCCTCATTATTTTGCTCGATTTCGTTTTCGACTTCTTGCTCGACTTCGTTTTCTATTTCTACTTCAGTTGGTACTGCCATAGTGGGTCTTATGCGACCACCAAGGGCAGAAACAGCTTTCAGGTTTCGGTTTCTGTCTCGCATACCGCGCGAACCAGATTCTTCTGGTGTTCTTACAGTAATGACACGACGATACTCAGAGTGTCCAATTTCCAAGTCTGGAATTGCACCCTGACCATGACAGTGGTTGCACTTGGCGGTGAATAGCTCACGCAAACTCTGTCCCTGGCGACGACGAGTGAGTTCAACCAGACCAAGATCTGAAAGTTGTCCAATTTGTGGCTTTGCGCGGTCTTCTTCAAGAGCGCGCTCAAACATTTCGAGCACTTGCTGCTGGTCGCGACGACTTTCCATATCGATGAAGTCTACAATTACCATGCCACCAATGTTGCGCATACGCAACTGTCTTGGAATTTCTTGAGCCGCTTCCATATTGGTTCTACGTACAGTTTCTGCCTGGGTACGCGAACTTGTGAAACGACCCGAGTTAACGTCGATAACAGTAAGTGCTTCTGTGGGCTGAATATTCAAGTGACCACCTGAAGGCAATTCAGCACGATCCGACAGTGCTGCTTCGATTTCTTTGTCCACACCTTTGTTGATCAAAAGCGGGGTTTCCTCAGTGTGTAAAACCACTTTGGTATTTTTGTTAGCCCATCCTTGCAAATAATCGGTGGCTCGTTTTTGACCATCAGCCGAGTCGACAACAATTTCGTTTACGTCTTGCGAATAAGCATCGCGCATTACGCGATAAAGCAGGTCCTGGTCTCTATATATAAGTAATGGTCCGATAGATGCCTCGGCTTCAGATACGATTGTTTGCCATGTATCCCAGAGCTGTTCAAAATCTTCGTACAACTCGTCATCGCCCTGACCTTTGGCTTCTGTTCTGATTATTACTCCAACGCCTGGAGGCTTAATGAGATTGACTACAGACTTTAACCGAGCACGCTCTCTTGAGTCGCTGATGCGGCGCGAAATAGATACACCGCGCTCTTCTGGGACCAGCACTAAAAAGCGTCCTGGAAGACTTATAGCTGTTGATACGCGTGGTCCTTTGTGACCGGTTGGTTCCTTAGTGATTTGCACAAGCAATTTTTGTTTGGGTACCAAACGCTCTTTGAGAGTGCCTTGTCCAGGAATGTCATTTGCATGCAGGAAACCCATTTTGTCTTTGCCAAGGTTGACGAACGCAGCGTCGATACCAGGCAAAATGTTTTCGACCGAACAGGTGTATATATCACCCAAAAGCAACTCGCCGCGATTGACGAAAAGCTCGACCACTCGGTCGTTTTCGAGCAGCGCCGCGATGCTGTCTTGTTCGGAAATAATCAGTGACTTTCTCATAGAATCCTCTATTTAAGTGTGTTTACGAAACCCCGATACCGCTTGCGATGGACTGCTCCAGCGCAGCAGTAAAACTTTTGCTTGCATCTTTGCGAATATCTAAAAGCGATCTTCCGTCTTTTCCTCTAAGGTCAAGACGGGTGACGAGCCATTTAAGATTGCTTTGCTCGTTCGCTTCGCCGCTAGTTAAAAGCTCAAGCACCTCGCCTGGCTTTACGTGCAGACTTGAATTCGTTGCAAGCTCAAATTCAAGTGTTACTGGACCGCCATTTTCGTGGTTATCCAGCATTTTCAAACTCTTAATTCCAGGCTTGATGTCGCGATTTTTGGTCTCGACTTCTCCTGGATATTTACCTTTTTTGGTGACCTTAATGACCAGTTCTTCGGCTTTATTCATTTCGGTCATTTTGTCATTCAATTGAGCCAGGTCCAGATTTCCACGCACCAACTCGGCTTTATAAATTGCAGTATCAAGCAAAGCGGCAAGCGAGTCTTTAGGTTTTTCGGCAATTGAAACAACTTCAAGAATACGAACTTCTTGAGGTAATTGCTCATTCATTCGCGTCATAAAATCGTCTGGCGAAACTACATTTGTAAGTTCGACGTCGGCTATATCACCATCGGTTTCCATAAACAAAGCAAGAGGTCCAGCAAAAGCCAGTTTCGGATGAGGATTAAAGCCCTGACTATAAGCCATTTGCAACTGTGCTCTGCGCATTGCTCGCACAAAAAGTGTTTGCAGGTCTAAATGCCCGATAAAGCGCAAGTCGCCTTTCTTGCTAAATCTTAAACAGAAACGACTCTGACCTTCTTCTTGAGAAAGTTTTGGAGGAGCAGTAAAGAAAAGGGAGGGATGCGAATCCTGGTCGCTTTCGTTAGCTGACAATTCTTTGACGAAAGGATTTTTCTTCATCACTTCTGCACTTGGATTTGCCAGTTTATGAGTAGTATCAAGTTCGGTGCAAACACCACAAGCATGACAGGTATTTTCGGTGCAATTGGCTGTTTCTTGCTGAGATATGGCTTTATTCCATTCTTTTACAAGCCACCAATTATGCAGACCAATATGAATTGTGTCCCAAGGTTGCGCCGAGCCAACTTCGCGATGGTCGCAGCCCATGCTCTCAAGTGTTACATTCATTTCTCTAGCAGACTCTGTCCAGCGCTCCATTTTGAGCCTATCACTCCAGGCATCAAAAGTGGCGCCTTTAGTCCAAGCTCTATAAATCAATTCGCCTGCATTTCGTCCGCCGCGTGATATGACAGATTCAAGCAAGCTTGTGTCTGTGTCGGTAGTATTGAGTTTGACATTTCTCAACCCCGACTCACGTAAATACTGCCTGAGCACAGAGTGTTTGCGTTTGAACTCTTCGGGAGTGACCTGTCCAAACCACTGAAATGGAGTGTGCGGTTTTGGCACGAAATTAGATATAGTGCAAGTAAATTCGATTTTGTGCTTTATATCAGGGTTTTCGCGACGAATTTTGTGACACAACTTGGTGCATTCATTAAGAGTGTCGATGATGCCTTTGAGATCCTCGTCTGTTTCTGTCGGCAAGCCACACATGTAGTAAAGCTTTATTGAAGACCAACCAGAGCGAAACGCAGACTCGATAGCATTTACAATCTGAGCATGAGACAAGCCTTTGTTAATCACAGCGCGCAAACGCTCAGTTCCAGCTTCTGGCGCCAGCGTGATACCACTTTTACGAACAGCTTTCAATTCTTCCGCCACTTCCAGATTCATGCGATCGGCTCTCTGGCTGGGGAAAGACATCGAGGTTCGATTTTCTATATGTTCGCGATTGAGCTGACGCATTGTTTCTTGTAAAACAGTGTAGTCAGAAACACAAAGAGATAACATCGAATATTCTTCGTGTCCCGAGTTGGCGATTGCTTCTTTGCTTATTTCTATGATGTCTTTGCTTGAGCGCTCACGCACCGGCAAGAATGAATATCCGGGCTGACAGAATCTGCAGCCACGATCACAACCACGTCTTACCTCAAGCACTTCGCGATCATGTACAAGAGAAAGATAAGAAACTAAAGACCTTGTTGGTTGATTACTAGCCGAAAGAGGAACGGCTTGACGATAAACTCGCTTTGGAATTTCTTGCGATCTAGGGGTAGGAACAGAATCTTCGCCCACCTCGTAAAAGCGAGGAACATAAACACCTGGAACCTCGGTCGCGAGCCTTTTCAGCAGCTCCTCGCGAGTCACCATATCTGGTGCAGCTTTTGCTTGCTCGACGATGCCCATAATTGCAGGCATCGTTTCCTCACCATCTCCAATCAGGAAAAAGTCGCAGAACTCAGCCATTGGCTCTGGATTAATGGTCGCAGGACCACCTGCAAAAATAAGCGGAAAAATATCTTTGCGGTCTTGTGCTTTGACTGGAATGCCTGCCAGATCGAGCATATTCAGTACATTTGTGTAGCAGAGCTCGTATGAAAGAGAAAAACCTATCAGTTCGAATTCTTTAGCTTTTCTGCGAGCTTCCCACGACCACAATGGAATGTTCTTTTCGCGCATCAAAGCTTCCATGTCCGAAGCCGGTGCATATGTGCGGTCGCACATAAAACCGGGTCTTGAATTGACTATCTGATAAAGAATGCGCAGTCCGAAATTGGACATCCCCAGTTCGTAAATATCAGGAAAAGAAAGCAGAAGCCTTACTTTTGCAGCATCAAAGTCTTTGCGCCAGGCACCCCACTC
>CAZFKB010000149.1:0-6060 GCA_964519785.1 uncultured Candidatus Obscuribacterales bacterium
ATGAATTCTTCGACGTGTTTGATGACGTTGTCCTGTGCTTCTTCATCCAATGTAGGACGTACGATGTAGACTGTCTCGTACAAATTTAGTTTGTCTGGTTGTGGCATTTATTTACCCTTTCGGTCTTGTGGCCTGTCACCTACGACAGGCAAGGGAGTAACGTATATTGCCCGCCTGCGGCAAAACCGCAAAGTGAGCAAAGACCAGCCATAAAGCTGGCAGAGCGTGATTCTACCATGTTGGAATCCCTCTTATGGTAGTACAATTACATATTAGACAAAATTTCGGTGTGAAACTTAATGAAACCGACAAGCCCCCTGCAAAGAACCAGCCAAGCTTCCCTGACTCTCATAGGTCTTGGTTTGCTGTTTCAAATTCAGGCTCAGGCGCAAGCACCCAATCAACCGTTTAGCTATCCGCAAATGTCAGCGCAACAACCGCCAGTTCGTGGTATGGGTTTTCCAGCACCAAATGCGATGCCACAAACCAATCAAAATTTCAATGTCTGGAGAGCATTTCTTCCCCGCCACATCCCAATCGGCACAGTGCTTTCAGGCAATATTGACGCAACTTTGTCATCGGTCAAAAGCAAACCAGGTGATGTATTTGCTATCAATTTGACAGAGCCATTAATGGTCGAAGGGCTTGAAATGGTACCTCCTGGTTCTCGCATACTTGGCTCAGTTCTGCATGTTTCACCAGCTAAAATGCAAAAACATGGTACCCCAGGACAAATAGATGTCGCTCTGCAAACGCTTGTCTTTCCCGACGGCAGCCATACTCCATTCTTTGGATTCATAGATTACAACCCAGCCTATGGCAATGGTTTCGATGCGGTGGCACCAGCAAAAGTGCGTCACGCAGGTACTAGCTGGAGCGATTATGGCAATCAGGTAAAAGGCATGGTGGGCTCATTTGGCGAAGGTATCGCCTGGGTCCATAACAAAAGAATATTGGGCAAAGAGTTCATGCTTCCCCAGGGTCAGTTACTTTCAATTAAAACGAATAGAATGATCGATCTTTCCAAAATGGAAAAACCACCAGCCTCGATTCAAGCCAATCAACAAAATATGGCGCCACGAACCCCAGGTCTTGCAGGACACGACCCCGATTTTCATTATTATGCCGGGCCCAACCAGAATCAAATGCCTGCGAATCAAGCGCCTATGCAATCACCGCCGCCAGACAACAGCATTTTTGATGCACCAATAAATGGTGGCAACCAAGGCATGAATTCAAATAACGGTCCGGGTCCTGATGATCCATTCTGACCAGACTTTTAAGTCTCAGTCTTCTTTGCCTTGCTGCTGAGTAGCCATTCGGTACTCAGAAAGATGACGCCATCCTTGGTGCAAAATGAGCTGATATGCATAAATCTGCTCCAACCAACGACGCTCGCCTTCTGGCAAATCTGGACGCTCCAGGCGACGCTTGAGCGAACCTGTGATTTGTCTTGTGTCTTCAATTGCTTTTCTGTAGCTTCTTACTTTGCGCATCAAACCGCCAACCATTGGCTGGTTGCTTGGTCCTTGATGAGTAGAAACTGCAGCAGGTGCATTGAAATTAGTTTGTTCTGTATCACGATCAAAATTGCGTTCGTTATTTCTTTCGGCACTGCGATCATTTCTTTCGCTGCGATCGTTTCTATTGTTCCGTTGCGATCTGTCTCGATCTTGATTCGGCGCCTGACGCTCACCTGAATCTTGATTTTGTTGTTGCTGGCTAGCCATCTTACTTGTGACTTGCTGAGCTATTGGATGTTGAATAACAGTTTTATGACGATCGCTACCACCACGTCTGCGTTCTTTACGCTTGGTGCGATAACAATCAAGACAGTCTCTTAACTTGGGATTCATGTGTTCAAAAACTTTGCTGCAAGTCTGACAGGTGAGTGAATGTTTTACTCGACCTTCTTTGTCACCAATTGCATCTGAACTTTCAACACTTTCGCCTTCTTCGGATTCTGCAGGCTGTGATTCGCTTGTTTCAGAATCACTCGATTCAGTTGATTCGCTTGCCTGATTTCTCTTCGATTCTATCCGGCGAGCTGCATATGTTGGTTTAGCTTTTGGTTCTTCCTCTTCTTCAGGTTCGCTTTCTGATTCTTCTTCGTCTTCATCTGCATCTTCAGATTTAGAACGGCTCGATTTTGAATCTACTCTTTTGGCTTTGGAAACAACCTTCTTTTTCTCTGCTTTTTCAGAAGAAGATGAGCCAGAGCCAGATTTAGCTCTCATCTCTTCAAGAGCTTCCATGACTTTGGGGTTGGTCATACCTTCCTCTTTAAGACGTCTGACTTCTTTCAACTCTTCTAAAGCTGAGTCAGGAAGGACTTTTATACCGTTTGAATCGGTTGTAGTTTGAATATCAAATTCGCTCAGATAACGTCTGATGGTGACACTGGTCACATTTAGATCTTTGGCTGCCTGGGCAATCTTAGTGCCCTGCACTTTGGATGATTGGCGCATAAATTTTCCTGTACTTTCGACTATGGACCACTATCAACAAAACTATTGAGCTAGCAACGCTCGATGTTCTTAGTTGCAATCGCGTCCTGCCTTAATAGTTAACATATATAAGGTTAGTTAGACTTGCCCGAGACATTAATATTTGGTTATTTTGCAATGCCAAACTTGGATTGTGCGTTCTGGTAAGCACTTTTGAGATGTTGGCGACTTACATGTGTGTACAGTTGTGTCGTCGCTACGCTTGAGTGTCCTAACATTTCCTGGACACTGCGCAAGTCGGCACCGTTCTCTATTAAGTGAGTGGCGAAACTGTGCCTGAGAGTGTGTGGAGTAATATTTTTAAAACCAGCTATTCCGGCTCGTTTCGACAACCTTTTCAAAGTTTGCCAAACCACAAGACGGCTTAGTTTCTTTCCTGAATTATCCAGAAACAGATAGTTCGAATTTTGTTTTTCTGTTTCCAGTATTAGCCTTTGAATAGCCGTAATTGCCTTTTCACCAATCGGCACTATGCGCTCTTTGTTGCCTTTACCCAAACAACGAACAAAGCCTTGTTCGAGATTGACGTCGAGCTTGCTCAGTCCACAAAGTTCGGATACTCGCAAGCCGCCCGCATAAAGCAACTCTATAATTGCTTTTTCTCTTGCTGTGTTACACGCTTTTAAAAGTTGCTGCACTTCTTGTACAGTCAAAACAACTGGCAAACGTTTACCTAATTTTGGACTGCTTATGGTCTGAAGTGGATCCTTATCTATCAGTTTCTCCAATTGCATCCAGGCTACAAGACCACGCATCGAAGCAAGAGCCCTAGCTATAGATGAAGACTTTCTACCTGAGGCATGCAAATAACCAATGTATTTTGTGACCGTTTGTTTGATCTCCAGATTTTTCAATTCAGTTTCGTTCTTAGAAAACCAGTTTTGAAAAGCTTGAAGATCAGACTTGTACGCATTTTTGCTATGAACAGAAATCATGCGCTCAAAGCTTATGTGTTCAAAATATTTTTTGATGCAATCTTGCCAGTAGAAAAGCGAATTGTATTTAGTATCTTTCTCTTTTTTGGGCGGCGCAAAGTTCATGGCCGAGACACTATTTACGGTGCCCAGCGAAAGACTCAGATTATTGCTGCCTGAAAGCGATATCGATACAGAAGCAGAGCCGAAGCCTACTTTAGAGGAGTCGACGGGCCCCTCCCTGGCTTGATCCTTGGAGGAGCACGATCCCCCTGTGACCGATACGGACACAGACGAGGTATATTCAGTTGTACTCATATCACATATGATACATATTTAAGAATTTATTGCAATGACTCCGCCTGCGGTGCGGCAGTTTCAATGCCAGGAATCGGGTGAGCTGTCGCTTGAGGCAGGTTGGGCAGCCACTTGAACGACTTTTCTATAGTTTTGGCAATTGTTTTTGGATTGTCAAGCGGGGCTGATATATTGAACTCAAAAGTTCGCGGCTTGTCTGTAGCAATTGCACCGATTACAGGAAGAGTGGGCAAATTCTGCAATTTTCCAAAAGTTGCTACTTTGAGTGCCTTTTGCAAAGTGAGATTTCGCGACAGTTTTCCTACTTCTCCACCAAGCATACTTTGAGTGACGCGCGGAATACGACCTGCTATTTCCATATCAATCTTATTAGTCTTCAAATTAGCTTTTCCCAAGCCCCATAAGCGCATATCCGTTCCGCTAAACTTGATCTCGTTTATTTTTATGACCTGATTGGCGATATTGAATCTGGTGCTTAATTCAGAATATTGACCGCTTCGAACAGGCCAAACAGACTGCAATAAATTGTTCAGGTTGAAACCGAAAATTCCCTGAGTAAGCAAATTGTATTGGGTCAGCCGTGTTTCTAAATCACCAAATCGACTCACAAGTCCATTTTGAAATACAATCTGTCCCTTGCCCGAAAGATTATTCATCGTCTCTTCGTAATTAGAGCCATTAGTCTTCAGCTCAAGCGTAGCTTTAACATCGCCAGTAATTTCATTTTGCACCCCAAATATTTTTTCGCTTACTATTTCGGCTGAAACGTTCTTGGCAGAAGATTTCAAATACATAGCATTGTCTGTGGTATCAGCCCAACCTGTAAACTCAACTGTTCCACCCGCTAATTTTGCCTTTCCTTCTTTTATAGACAATCTAAGCAAATTAGACTTATTGTTTTTAGCTTCCAGAGCCAACCGAGCATTCAGCTCCGTGACAGGCAAATCTTTGACAGTCAGACTATCCAGAGTCATTGCAAAAACGTTAGCGTTGTTCTTATTGCCCTTAAGCGAGTCTCGAACTGTTTGATTGGTTTCGATTTTTCCAGAAAGATTTTTGACATCAAATGAAGGTAAATTGAGATTTTTGATATTCATTTGCCCATCAATAAGAGGGTGCTCAAGCGGACCTTTGGCACGGATTTCGCCCTGTACCTCGCCAGATGTATTTTTAGCTAGTGGCGGGTTCAATATTGATATAAGAGTTGCAATTGAAGCTTTTTTGGGAATTCCAAAAGTAATATCGATATCGGGAGATGTCGATTTATCCTTGTCTTTGTCCAGGACTTCGGCTTTGATTGTCATCAAAGTCTCACCTACCAGAATGTTTGAGGTATCTACAAAAATACGCTCAGGCTCTATTGTTACCTTGCCTTCCAACTTAATATCTTTGCCAGGCGGTTGATGGATGACTCCAAAAGGACCGCTCACTTCTAAGTGGTTATCGTGGTCGGCAAGCAACGACACTTCGGCAGTGTTTTTCACTTTTGAGCCTTTTACAATCGACTTGAGTGATAACACACCATCTGATTTGATATCGACTTTCTGTTCTTTGAGCACTTGAGACAAACGCGGAACAAGCTGCAAAATCTCAGCAGGCACAAGAGTCATTTCCACCTGCGATTCCCAGAAAGGATTTTTGCTCCTGTATTCTTTTACAAATCCGTCCAGGTTGAATCTGCTGCCCTTCACTCTTCCCTGCAAATCGTTGAAAAGCAAATCGTCATCAGAAAATGCCATGACGCCTGCAACATCGTATAAAGGCAATTTTGAGACAGACGCACCAGCTTTATAACAACCTACAATTCCATCTATACTTTCTTTGCCGTTGCCTTTTCCATCTTGCGAATAAAGCACTTCTCCAAAGATTTTTCCGTAAGGACCAACAATTCCATAGCTGTGCAATAAGTCTCGATAAGCTTTGCGCAAAGGTGCAGGCATTGCAGTAGACATCAAATAATAGTGAATGTCTGCAAGTTCTATCTTGTCAGTTTTAGCGCGAACTCTCTGCAAAATACAACTGGTAGAAAGGTCCTTGATATAGAGATCGACAGCAATAGTATTGTTGTGCGAAATGATATCGATGTCGTCTAGTATTAACGTATCTTCGTTATAAACGATGCTACCATCGACTGTTTCTAGCGGATTTGCCAGTCCGGGTGGTTGATAGTACAAATCGTCAGGAACAGCACTGAAGTAAATCTTGGGATTATTTGCCATACCAGTTATGCGCAGACGAACATCTTTCACACTGCCATACAACTGACGCTCAGTAAAAATTGGCAGATCTACTTTGAACATTGTGATTAAACTGCTCAAGTG
>CAZFKB010000150.1:0-6056 GCA_964519785.1 uncultured Candidatus Obscuribacterales bacterium
ATGAAGTGAAAGAGCGCGACTCTGAGATAGGCACTAGAATTGCGTTCAAGCATGTTCTTTTTAACGAGTGAGCAAAAGTACAGGAACATCTGTTATCATAACCGCATCTTAAAATTAAGGTTGCAAAGGAAAGGCATGAAATCCAAAGGTATCCAATTTAAGTCGCTTTTATCGGGAGTGGTTTTGACACTTGGGCTTATCGCCAGTGCAGCGCCTGCTCTTGCGCAATACCTTGTGTACGACAAAGAGCACGAAGTGCTCGTTCTGCCTGACTGTCAAGTGACGGTTCGTTTCAACAACAAAAGTTTTGTGCCAATCAAAGCCAAAAGACTCGATTTGAGTAAAGGCATGTTTCTTGATAGACCAGTTCTTCGCACAGTGAAAATTGCAGAAGACTTCTCCAATGTATCTATTGCAACAAGCCCAGAAGAAATCACAGTCGAATGCTATGAAGTCGGCGACATGGGCAATTTGACTAATAATCGCTTTTCTAAAGATTATTTGAATGACAATAACAAGCGCGAAGTAACACTTACATCCGCTCGTATAGCTAAAGAAACTGGTTTACCATTAAGTGCAGTAACTGCGCTAAAAGCAGTTAAGTGCTATCAAATTAAGCCTAAAAGCGGCTCGCAGCCATATAATCTGTTTGCTTTTCAGCACGACAAGTATGTTACCTTTTACGCACGCAAGATGCGCTCTGGCTCTACCGACATGGATACAGATCCCATATTCATCGTGACCGAACTTCGTCTTGGTCCGACCACCGAGAATAAAGCTTCTATCGAGATGGGACCTCCTAAATCTGCACAATAGTTTTGAAAGATGGATCCGTTAGGCGAAGTTTATAAACAAATAGGTTCAGAAGAGCCCTATTTTAAGCTCGTAGAAGAGTTTTATGCTGGAGTCGAGCAGAGTTTCGTTTTGCGTCCGTTGTATCCCGAGAAACTCGACAATGCTAAGCGCAGTTTAGTTTTGTTTTTGATTCAGCGTACTGGTGGTAGAACTACATACAGTGACGAGAAAGGTCATCCTCGTATGCGTGCAAGGCACATGCCTTTTGCAATAGGGCAAGCAGAGCGTGATGCTTGGATTGTGTGCATGAATAATGCACTTGATAAAACGCCTGAATTTGCCAAAGTACGAACGGTCTTAGATCAATTCTTCGACCATTTTGCTACTTTTATGATTAACAAACCAAACTAAGACTCGAGTATTTTCAGTTGAGCATCAAAGCTTGCGATTTGACTCTCAATTTCTGCTGCTTGTTGTTTTTGTTTCTCGATTTGGTCGACTGGCGCTTTATCAAGAAATCCTTTTGATGAAAGAAGATTCTTGATACGCTCAAGCTCTTTTGCTTTAGCGCCTTTGCGAGCAAGGATTTTGTCCTTGGTTTTGGAAACGTCAATCAGTGAGTCGAGCATCACGTTTATTCTGGTATCACCAAAAATTTCGTGTGCAACTTTGCCTTCTGGTATAACGTGTCTTGCGTTGTACTCAGGAAGCGGATTCTCGTTGGTTTTGGCAAGACGAATCAAATTGGCTTTGTTAGCAAGCAAGATTTCGTGTTCTGCTTTTTTAGTCGAGTTGATAACTACTTCAGCTGGAACGTTTACTGGCACATCGAATGTTTGTTTGATGTTGCGAACTGAGCGAACTACTTTGATAAAGTAATTCATTTCGTCTTCGGCTTTTTTGTTTATGTAAGTAGGGTTGCCGTGCGGATATGGCGCGAACATAATCGATTCTAGGTCGGCTAATGTTTCGCGTTTTGGTAGATGCGACCACATTTCTTCAGTGAAGAAAGGCATAATTGGGTGCATCGCGCGCATCAAACCTTCGAAGATCGAATACAAAATGTGTTTGGTTTGTCCCGATTCGTTTTGGTCTTGCAATTGTACTTTGGCAATTTCAACATACCAATCGCAGAATTGATCCCATACGAATTCGTAGATGTCGCGTGCGACGTCATCGAAATCGTAATTGGCAAAACCGGCATCGAGTCTATCAAGCAGGCTTTCGTACTTAGAAATGATCCACTTATCGGCAAGTGTCATTTTCTCTGGGTCGAGGGGACCAAATTCATAGTCTTCCAATTGTGATACCACAAATTTTCCGACGTTGAATAATTTATTGACGAATCGTTTGTACTCTTCCAGTCTCTCTTCACGAAAACGAACGTCTTGATCGCCTTTGACGCCCATTGAGATGAATAAAAATCTATTGGCGTCGGCACCGTATTTGGAGATCATGTCGAGCGGATCGATAGCATTACCTTTCGATTTAGACATGCGTTTGCCATCTTCTGTCTGAATAACAGGGTGTATCAAAACATGCTTGAATGGGATGGTTTTCATGAATTTCTGACTGGTGAAAATCATGCGAGCAACCCATAAATTTATGATTTCACGAGCTGTCGAAAGTACTGTCGTGGGATAAAAATGTTTGAGTTCAAGCGTGTTTTCATCAGGCCAGCCAAGGGTGGCGAAAGGCCACAGTGCCGATGAGAACCAGGTGTCAAGCACGTCTTCGTCTTGTTTTAAATCGGTGCTGGAACAAGAAGGGCACTTGGTTGGTGGAATTTCATACGCGTCTTCTTTGTGACATGCATTACATGTCCATACTGGAATTCGGTGTCCCCACCAGAGCTGACGGCTTATATTCCAGTCGCGAATATTTTTCATCCAATCTAAATATGTCGATGCGTAGCGTTCAGGAATGAATTTGACTTTTCCTTCTTCTACACAGGCAATGGCTGGGCGAGCCAGTTCTTGCATACTCAAGTACCATTGTTCAGACAGATACGGTTCGATTACAGTTGCGCAGCGTTCGCACTGACCAACGCCATGAACGTAGTCTTCTTCTTTGTCCAACAAATCACACGCTTTAAGTTCTTCGACCACTGCTTCACGCGCTGCAAATCTGTCCTTGCCGTGATATTTTTCTGGCACCCAAGAACACGCTATCAATTTGCCGTGTTCGTCGATTACACAGGTCTGCGGTAATTTGTGACGCAGTCCGACCTCGTAATCGTTGGCATCATGTGCTGGAGTTATTTTGAGCGCTCCTGTGCCAAACTCTTTATCTACATAAGAGTCTTCAATAATTTCGATTTCGATGTTATTGAGAGGCACGCGCACTTTTTTGCCGACAAGATGCTTGTATCGTGCATCGGTTGGATTGACCGCGATTGCAACGTCTCCAAAAATCGATTCGGGACGTGTGGTGGCAATGACGATTTTGTCCTTGTCGGAATCAACTACTTTGTATCTAACGTGATAGAGCTTGCCTTTTTCTTCTTTGTGTTCGACTTCTAGATCGGACAAACTTGTAAGACAACGGGGGCACCAGTTGGTTATTCTTTTGCCTCTATAAATTTGACCATCTTTATAGAAAGTGACAAATGCTCGATAAATGGCTTTGACATAATCGTCATCCATTGTGTAGGCGACACGATCCCAGTTGAAGCTGACACCCAGTTTTTTGTACTGGTGCATTATTTGGTTGCCATTCTCTTCGCGCCATTCTTTAACTTTGGCTATAAAATTTTCACGACCAATTGCCTGGCGGCTAAATGGCTTGCGCTCTTCGGGTGGTTTTTTCTTGGTTTCTTCCTGGTGTTGAGCGCGAAGCTTCCTCTCGACAACCATCTGTGCCGAAATTCCGGCATGGTCAGTTCCGGGTTGCCACAAAACGTTAAACCCTTGCATCCTTTTTAGACGAATCAAAACGTCTTGCAAAGTGCCGTTAAGAGCATGACCCATATGAAGGTTGCCGGTGATATTGGGTGGCGGTAGCGCTATAGAATAGTTGGGTCTTTCTGATTTGACCCATAAGTTAAAAAGCTCTCGGGAGAACCAGTATTCAGTCCACTTGGATTCTACCTGTTCGGCATTCCAGTGGCTACTTTGAAGGGCTTCCTGATCGGACATTATAACTTTTACCATTTTGACTACTTTGGCGCTTTGCCAAGCCGAGCTATTTAGCTCTTGCTAAGTTGTAAAAACGGCATTATAGACGGCTTTTGGACCCTAGAGCAAATTAAGGTCAGGGCGCCGGTTAACAAATGTCGCAAAATAAAACGAAGGCAAATTGAGGCCAGCTATAGTGATAAAATCTGGCTATCTAGATCGAGGCTCATTCAGGCATGATTTCATCCAACGATTTTCGACCCGGCGTAACCATTCAACACAATAATGGAGTGTGGCAAATTGTAGAAGCCATGCACGTTAAACCAGGTAAAGGCGCCGCTTTTGTTCGCACCAAAATGAAAAATGTGGAAACAGGTAACGTTCTTGAAGCCACATTCCGCGCTGCTGAGAAAGTTCCTTCAGCAATTGTAGAAAAATCTGACATGCAGTATTTGTTCAAGTCGGGTGATTCTTACACATTAATGGATACACAGACTTTCGACCAAATTGAAATTGAGCCTGCCAAATTTGGCGGTTCGGATGAATTTTTGAAAGAAGGACTCGAAGGTATAACAGTTTTGCGTTACGACGGTCGAGTAATCGGCGTTGAACTGCCAAATACTGTTGAGCTAGAAGTTACAGACACCGTGCCCGATGAGCGCGGTGACACAAGTTCGGGCGGTGGTAAACCAGCCACACTTGAAACTGGCGCAGTTATCACAGTGCCTTTTCACATCAAGTTGAACGACAAGATCAGAGTTGATACACGCACAAGAAAATACATAACAAGGGTTTAACTTCTCGTGAAAATAGATCTCGACCAGATTCGCGACCTTTTAAATGTAGTCAGTTCGACCGATGTGTCTGAATTGACCATTGAATTTGGCGACCAGCGAATTACTGTCAAAAAAGACATGGGTTCAAAGAATGTCAGCGTTAATGCTGCTTCTGGCGTTGCAAATGGACAAAGTCATTCAGGTGGCGGTCAAAGTGCAGCATCTTCGGTCAAAACTACAGCAAATCCAGCACCAGCTCCTGCACCGGCGCCAGCCCCTGCACCGGCTCCAGCCCCTACTCCAGCTTTGGCAAAAGTTGAAGAGCCTGCATCGAATTATTTGCAAATCACATCTCCAATGGTTGGAACTTTTTATAGAGCTCCATCGCCAGGTGCTGCAAATTATGTCGAAATTGGCGACAGAGTCTCTGTTGGTCAGACTGTTTGCATCATCGAAGCAATGAAATTGATGAACGATATGCCAACTGAAGTGGCTGGTCGCGTCGTAAAAATATTGGTAGAGAATGGCACCACCGTTGAATATGGTCAGCCACTCTTTCTTGTTGATCCTAGAGGCTAAGGACTAAATCTAAATATGTTCGAGAAGGTCTTAGTCGCAAATCGAGGTGAGATTGCCCTTCGGGTTATTCGCGCCTGTCAGGAATTGGATATTCAGACTGTTGCGGTTTATTCGCAAGCTGACGCTGAATCGCTGCATGTCAAATTAGCTGACGAGCAGTATTGCATCGGACCGCCCTCATCGCAGAGAAGTTATTTGCATATTCCTGCACTTATCTCGACTGCTGTTGTGACTGGTGCGGACGCCATCCACCCAGGTTATGGATTCTTGTCGGAGAATGCAAATTTTGCCGATATTTGCCGCGACCACAGAATTAAATTTATTGGTCCATCTGTGCACGCTATCAATTCGATGGGCGACAAAGCATCTGCTCGCGAAACAATGAAGAAGGCGGGCGTTCCATGCGTTCCTGGAAGCGATGGACTGGTTGAATCAGACAAAGAAGCCTTCAAACTGGCAGAAGAAATCGGATATCCCGTAATTATCAAAGCCACTGCGGGTGGTGGCGGTCGCGGCATGCGTATCGCAAGCGATGCAGGTCAATTAGCTTCAGCAATGTCTGCTGCAAGATCAGAAGCCCAGGCTGCTTTTGGTGATGGTGGCGTTTATATCGAAAAATATCTCAAGCCTATTCGTCACATCGAAATTCAAGTAATGGCAGACCAATACGGTAATGTCATTCACCTTGGTGAGCGCGATTGCTCTGTTCAACGTCGTCACCAGAAATTGATTGAAGAATCTCCAAGTCCAGCTTTGAGTCCTGAACTTCGTCAACAAATGGGTGATGCTG
>CAZFKB010000151.1:0-4484 GCA_964519785.1 uncultured Candidatus Obscuribacterales bacterium
TTCGACCAGATCGTACAGCGATTCTTGCGTATCGGATGCCAGAGCTCGAAGTGGAGTTAGCCAGAGCACCGTCAGTGGTACTGTCTGTTTTTTAGAGTCTTTTTTTTCTTCCATCCATTCCATTAGTGGAGCAGGCCATATCGCAAAAGTTTTCCCACTGCCTGTGGTCGAATGAATCAATCCGCTTTTGCCGTCAAGATACGCTTGCCATGCACTTATCTGAAAAGGAAATGGTCGCCACGATTTGTGCTCGAACCATTCAAATATTCGTTTAATAGATGGATTGCTGTTCATCACACATTCGCCAAATTTTGAAGAGTTTCAAGCCTATCCGCTTCACTTGCAGGTTTATCAGTGCGCCAGCGTGAGATGCGGGGGAAACGCATGGCTATGCCTGATTTATGACGCGTCGAAGCTTGAATACCTTCAAATGCAAGTTCGAATACCAATTCTGGCTTTACGGTTCGCACCGGTCCATAACGAGCAAGAGTATTTTTTCGCACAAAAGCATCGACTTTTCGAATCTCGCTGTCATCAAGTCCAGAATAAGCTTTGGCTACTGGAATCAAATCATCATTTTGCCAGACACCAAAAGTATAGTCTGTATAAAGACTGGCTCTTCTTCCATGACCAGGCTGAGCAGCAATCAAAACTGCATCGACCAGAAATGGATCGATTTTCCACTTCCACCAATCACCCTTGCGCCTTCCAACACCATAAGGGCTTTGAGCACGTTTTAACATCAGACCTTCTACTTTAATCTGGCGACTCTCTTCTCGCTTCAAAAGCAAATCCGGCCAAGAATGAGCGTGCACTAACGGCGATATCATTAACACCGGACTAGTTGCGGTCTTGTCTACTTCTGCTATCAGCTTTTCAAGTAAGTTTCTTCTGAAACTAAAAGGCTCATTTCTAATATCGACCCCCTGCCATTCAAGCAAGTCGTAGGCCATCAACACAGCTGGGATTTCAGCAAGCATTTTTTTAGAAACAGTCTTTCTGGTTATGCGTTTTTGCAAGAATTGAAAAGGCATAACTTCGCCATTTGCCCAGGCTAAAATTTCTCCATCAATGACTGTGCCTTGCGGCAATACCTTAGAAGAATCGATTATTTCAGGGAATCCAGAACTTATAAGTTCGCCACCACGCGACCACAAAAATGATTCGCCATCTCTTGAAATTAATTGTGACCTGATTCCGTCCCATTTCCATTCAAAACTCCAGTCTGAAATTTTTTCTTGCTCTGAATACTGCTTAAAATCAGCTTCAAGCGGATAAGCCAAATAAAAAGGATAAGGTCGGCTTTTGTCTGAATCTTTAGTATCTTGATGAATCAGTGCGCGGTAAAATTCTTTGGTTGGATACCATTCTCCGCTCAGCCGGTGCACAATACTATCTTCGCTAACACCGGTAAGCTGACTCAACGCTTTGACAACAAGTTGTTGCGATGCGCCGACACGAAAATTGCCAGTGATTAGTTTGGTGAAAATAAATTTCTCGGTAATGTCCAATTGATCCCAGTACTCAATCAGTTTCCGTTGTTGCACAATTTCATCAAGATTTTTTAGTTCGAGTAATCGATTCTCCACCCACTCGGTCAAAGATAAAGCGGGCAAAGACTCTGTTTTTTGATTTGGAGCATTATCGGCTAACAAAGCGATGGTTTCAGCCAGATCACCTACCACTTCGTATGACTCGTCGAATAACCACTGCGGAATACCGGTTTTGACTCTCAGAGCGGCTCTGAGTCTTTGACTTGCGACTAACTGTCTTATTTTTCTACCTGTCAAAAAATAAACAGCCCAGGCGGCATCAGCCGCATCACAATGGGTAAAATACTGCACTAGTGCTAAAACCTTTTGCGATGTTTTAGTGGTTTCATCTATGGCTTTAAACAGTCGAGCAAATGCTTCCATTAATTGCTCTCCTCAGAATTCAAAGCAGCTTCTTCTTGCTCCATGACTGATTCACCCACAAAATGAGTAGACAAAATGCTAGATTCTATGCCCATTTCAGTTTGCAAATATTTGGAAAAAATATCTGAGTAGCCATGTGTCACAAGAACTCTGGAAGCTCCGGTCTCTCTAACCGCTGTTAAAAGCGAGTTCCAATCGCAATGATCAGAAAGAATAAATCCTTTATCAAAAGAGCGACGTCTCCTGATACCACGTACCTGCATCCAGCCTGAAGCAAATGCCACCGCAACTGGTTGCAACTTTCTCTGCCAGGAACTATTGTGCACCGAGGGCGGAGCCAGAATCATAGCTCCTGGCTCGATTTTCACACCCTGCTGAATTCTTGTAGTAAGAGGTAAATTCTGTCCCGACTGCCGATAGACCTCATTTAAAACTTCAACTGCACCGTGCGTATAAACAGGGGCAATACTGAGATCTAGCCCAGACAAAATTCTCTGAGCTTTTCCAAGAGCATAACAAAGAATGAGACTGTTCCTGCCTTCAGACTTATTCTTACTCCACCAGGCATTTATTTCTTGAAATAGTTCTTCTTTGTTAGGCCATTTATAGATTGGAAGCCCAAAAGTAGATTCAGTTACAAACGTATCGCATTTTACAGGCTCAAAAGATGCACAAGTCGGGTCGGGATTCAGTTTGTAATCTCCCGAGACGACCCACACTTCGCCTTTAAATTCAAAACGTACTTGTGCCGAACCTAAAATATGACCTGCTGGGTGAAGACTGATTTTGACTCCATTTATCTCTACGGCTTTTCCATACGGCAAAGTTTCAATGCTGGGTGCATTTTGCAAACGATAGCGCAATACCTTTTCACCTGGTTCAGCACAAAGATAATTGGAAGAGCCCCACCTGGCATGGTCTGAATGGGCGTGAGTAATTATCGCTTTGTCCACACCGCGCCAGGGGTCTACATAAATGTCGGCAGCCTGGCAGTAAAGACCTTTATCTGTTGGAAAAATCAAATTGTCTCTATGATTCATATCTTACTAATAGCAAGACATGAATAAATGACCTACCAATGAACAGAAAAAAAGACTAACGCTTGCCGCCGACCTTTTCGTCATACAAGCTGGCAATTAAGTCTTTGTATTTCTTAGCTACAATATTGCGTTTAATTTTCAATGTAGCTGTCATTTCACCAGCGTCGACCGAAAGGTCTTTTTCCAGAATGGCGAAATCTTTTACTTGTTCGTGATCGGCAAGCGGTTTGGAGCGAGCTTTGATTTCTTTGCGGATATAAGTCAAAAGCTTGGCATTGTGCATCAAATCTTCATAGCCTTCATGCTCCCAGTGCTGGTCGCGAGCCAGGTCCATTACAGCATGCTCGTCCAGGGTCAAAAGAGCTACCAGATGTTTTTGCTTATCTCCAAAAACTACGGCTTGTGAAATTCCTGGAATTGCGCGAATAACTGCTTCAATTCGTTGCGGAGCGATGTTTTTACCTGCCGAATTGACAATCAAATCTTTTTTGCGATCTGTGATTTTTAAATAGCCATCGCTATCTAATTCACCGATATCACCAGTTTTGAACCATCCATTCTCAAACGATTCTTTGGTTGCTTCTTCATTTCGATAATAGCCTTTGAATATGGTAGGACCGGAAAGTAGAATTTCGTTTTCTTCGCCGAATTTAAGCTGGACAGATTCAAGCTTAGGGCCTACAGTCCCCACTTTTACTTTGTTTGGAACATTCACCGTGGCTGGTGCCGAAGTTTCGGACAGTCCATAGCCTTCAAGTGTCGCAATACCGATTGCGTTGAAAAATTCAAGCACTTTAGGATCGCCAGGTGCACCACCACTAACTACAACACGCAAGCGAGGTCCGATTTTTTCTCTCAATTTTTGCAAAACTAATTTTTCGGCTAACCAGTATTTGAGCATTAGACCTGGTCTTGGACGCTTGTCTTTTGCGCGGTGGTCGAGCAAATCTTTGCCAACTTCAAGCGACCATTCGATTAATTCCTTGGCCCTGCCGGTAGCACCATTGATACCACTCATTACTTTGGCATAAATGCGATCCATTACCCGAGGTACTACAATAAGCATGCTGGGATTCACTTCTTGCATGTTCTTGGCCATTGTTTCCATGCCTTCGGCAAAAGCGTTTATCCCGCCTGAATGCAACCAGTAATATTCGCCGCATACTCGTTCGAATACGTGTGATAAAGGCAGATAGGAAAGATAGACATCTTTCTCGGTAAGTGGAAAAACCTTTTTGATATCGTCCAAAACTGTCAGTATGTTGCCGTGAGTTAGAGCAACACCTTTTGGAGTTCCAGTCGTTCCAGAAGTGTAAATAATGGTGCAAATGTCTTCTCGATTAACCTGATTAATGCGAGTCGTAATCAAAGATGGCTCTGATTTGCGAAGTTCGACGCCTCCTTTTATAAGCTCATCAAGAGTGAGAGTTCTGACCTTTTTCATAGTGCCAGAATTCTTATCGTCTTTTGACTCCGAGCCTACCGGAGACAGAATGATCACCGCTTCAAGCAAAGGAAGCTTGTCTTC
>CAZFKB010000151.1:4494-6056 GCA_964519785.1 uncultured Candidatus Obscuribacterales bacterium
CGATACTTGCTATTTTGGCAAGTAGACGTTCATTTTCTACAAAAAGATATTTTGCTTGCGAATTATCCAAAATGTGCAAACAATCGTCTGCAGAGCTAGTAGGATAAATTGGCACTGATGATGCGGCATTAGAAAGAATTGCAAGGTCGCTTGCCACCCAGAAGTGACTTGTGTGCGAAAAAATTGCCACCATGTCTTTGGGCTTGATTCCTAGCGCAGCCAATCCGTATGCGATTTTCAAAACAAATTCAGCTGCTTCGCTCCAGCTCATAGTCTGGTAAGGACCCCGCTTGATTTTGTATTGAAAAGCAGGGTGCAAGCCGAGCTCGTCGGCTCGTTTGTATAAAAGTGAAACTATATTTTGAATCATGATCCTCACCCTTAGAGTGAAACTAAAAGGACCGGTTCGCCTACTGAACGATGTCTAGAACTTAATTATATGAGTTCTAGAAGGGTGCCACATTACGGAAAAAACACTTCGTTTACTGTTATGTTGGTTTACGCCCATTCATTATATAGAACATAAATTACATTTTAGTTACGCCATCCATCCAACCGACAAGGTCTTCAATCAGCTGGTCTTGGCAGGCATCAAACATTAGGTCGTGAAAAGACTCTGGATAAGCAAACTTTGTTTTGGACACAGCCTTAACCTGCTCAAAGTATTTCAGTGTCGATTCGTTGTCCACAATATGTTCTTTTCCAGCCATGGCTAAGAAAAACGGCAATTTGAGGCGTTTTTCGATTTTGGATACATCTTGAGTGAGAGAAAACAACTCAAATCCCAGCCCCGCCTCAATTGAAAGCATCATCAACGGGTCATTCTGCAAATCTTTCTGGACATATTCATGACGAGTAATGTCGCTTACACCATAGGGTAGAGCAACCATCTTTTTAGGAGCAATAATGGCTGTGGCAAGAGCGGAAAGTTGATAGAAAAGTGTGAATCTATCTTTGTTCCCCCCAAATCCTGGCGAAAAAAGTACCAATCCTTTCAGTCCTTGAGGTAATGAATCAGCAGTGCAAAGCCAGCGCAATGCAACCATCGCTCCCATGCTGTTTCCCATCAAAAAAAAGGGCTTTTCACCCATCATTTCTTGAAAACGACGCACTACATAGTCGAGGTCACTATTCCAGGCTTTAGACAGGTTTTTGGGGCTTGTGCGCATACGCTTGCCAAAGCCAGCCTGGTCATAAGAAAGCGCATCTACATTTCTTTTAGCCAATCGCGCGGCAAAAGGCTCAAACCAACCAGAATGAGCGCCAAGACCATGCATCAAAATAGCCCCATATTTGGCATTTGAAGCTGACCAGATACGAGCTTTTATGGGATTTGCTTCAGTCCCTATTTCTTCAAAGCGACAAGTTGGCGTCAGATTAATTTCTACAGGCATTTGCGTAGGATATCATAGCTTTTATGAGCGCTGTGCAAAACAAAAAACTGGTGGTGGCAATTTCTATTTTGCTTGCGGCCGGTCTTATTTTTTTGATTTTTCAACCTCAAGAAACCGAGCTTTCACGGGCGATTCGCTTGATCAAACAAAACAAAGCAGCGGCTGCAG
>CAZFKB010000152.1:0-5965 GCA_964519785.1 uncultured Candidatus Obscuribacterales bacterium
AGTAGGTTATTCGGTTCCAAGAAATGATTTCTTGAGAGATTACGCGCCGGTACCAGGCAGAGCCAATCAGTGGTTTAAGGTCGAAATAGTTAACGCACAGGTACTGCAAGAACCTCTTTCAATAAGAGTTGGTAAGCGTAGAGATGGAAGTTTCATAGAACAGACGTTTTTTGCTGGAGATGTATTAGTTTCCAACGAGTCGGGAACCGTTCAGTACGGAGTGAATAAAAGCAGTTGGGATACTCACTATGCTCGATATTCTGAAGGGAAAGCGGTTGAAGCAGACTCGCTTTTAGTTCCAAAAAGTGATGCTCCTCTTGAACAATTGTCCGCGTCACTGACCAGGCAGCGTTGGGAAAATAACGGTGAATCAGGAGCTACTTATGTTTATCGAAAAGGTGATGAAGTTCGCACAGTCGTTAGCAACCATACAACAGGAGTTCGCAAGGAATATGTAGGGAATCAGCTTGAAGTAACCGTTTCACGCACTAGCACAGATAATCATACACGCCTTGTTCGACGAAAAGTTAGATACGACGACGGCATTAAAGCTCATAAATTGGAGCCTGTTGATGTGACTGTTGCAAGGCTTGAGTCCGCTCCTTCCTTTGCAAAAGCGCGAGAAGTGGCATTGAGCCACAAGATTGATTATGACCCAAGCTCTGCACGAGACAGAGCAACGGATACAAAAATATTCAAACAACGATTTCGTGCATTAATGCAAACTGCCCAGCGCCAAGAGACGCCTCAGCTTGATTTGTTTGTTGCATTGCCTGGAGCTGGCAAGACAACTTTGATGAGAAGGATCAGAGATACGCAAAAGAGTATGGTGGCAGAAGCAGATGATATCAAGCTTGACCTTGATGGATATCACATTCCGCTTTCTGAAGACTTACAAAAAATAATAGGTGCCGAGTTTGCTTCTGAAAATGGATTGGGTGCGACTGCTTTGATGGAGCGCAGCAATAAGATAAACGACCGAATAATTAGAGCAGCGATGCGTCTTGGTTATAACTTAATCGTTCCTGGCACAGGCGCTGGAAATATCAATTGGACAATCAATCTACTGAAGCAAGCAAAAGAGAAAGGCTATCAGGTTAATTTGCACTTTGTGGAGATTCCGCCTCAAGAATCAGCTAGAAGGGTAGCTGAGCGCTTTATGAAAGACCGACGTTTTGTTGATCCCCGATTTATGATTTCGCATGGAAATACTCCTCGTCGTAACTTCGAAAGAATGATAAAGGAAGGATTCACTGAAGGTGATTTTGTTGACAGCTATGAGATAATCTACAACTTCGGTGAAAAGCCTGGGCTGATTGAGTCAGGGCGGCGTGTTCGTCGGACTCAGCGTGGGTCTGATTCTAGTGTTCATCGAGTTTCGGATATTCAGCCAGCTCAAGTAGACGACGTTATTGTTTCTTCTGCTGATTATGTTCGGGCGAACTCTAAAGTCAATGACATGAATGAGCGCTTCGCCATAGAGTCAATAGGCGAAAAAGCCGATGTAAGCGCTAAATTCTTCGGCAGTTCTATTTATCTTAAAAATGGCGATGTTACTGCCGTAATCAGAATCGGTGATGATGGTTATCCCGGTGTGGTTAGCGGTAATGCGATGGGTGAAGTTCGAGTATCTTTGCAAGAGCGCAATCGCCCTGCTGGAGTTCTGTGGAAAACAGTCAATGAAAATGAGAAAACCCAACGCATTGTTTTGTCGGATAGATCGCGCATAAGTGTTGGTGGCAAAGAATTCGTTTTCAGAGAGAAAATGCCTTTTCATAGCGTTGTAACTCCAGAGTTTGGACTCAAGAATTATTTGCTGAAATTCAATGGCAGCGATTTCAAGTTTGATACCAACTACATGGGAGTAGAGATTGCTGCCACGGGAGAATTAGCGGTCAAAGCCCTGAGTGGTGCCAGAGGCGAATCTGCTCATTTCATTATTGAGTATCGCCCGGATGGTGCATACATTTTGCCTGTTTCGCAAGCCAAGATTCATCTGGAAACTAAATCGGACGGCAAGCAAAACAATGCAATGCAAACACCTCAAAAAATCATACATGGTACCACCATTCACCTCACTGTCGATAAGAAGACTTACAGGCTCAATTTCGAAGAAACCGATTCGTATAGAATTGCTCCGCACGTTGGAGAAAATATTGGCGAGACTGACTATGTAAGCGGGCAAGGCGTTTATTATAAGCGTGATGCTGGCGCCCAAAGCGGGCCTGCATGGCAGAAAGGTGCTGCAATCGGATTCGAGTCGGGTTCCAATCAATTCATAGTAAGAACACTTGGAAATGTGAATCTTGGAAAAACTTCGTTTGCTCCAAGAGCGAAGATAGATTCGCTGCCGCAATTCAGATACGAAAACGAACTGTACGCAATTGATGGAAAGAAAATTTTCGCTGTAAAAACAATCAATCCTAACGACGCCAGTTATCTTTTGTACGAAGTCAGAGGATTGCGACTTGTTGCTCCTGAATCAATCAGATCTAGAAGCGATTCTCAGGTCGACTACTGGGTCCGCAAAAAAGATGGTAGCGCAAGTGGTGTCGTAAAAGAAATAACCACAGACGGTAAATACAAAGTCATTGACGATAAAACAGGTATCGAGCATACCTGGGAATCTTCAGAATTTACTGATTATGGAATGCGCTCGAAAGACTCGGGCATCGATACAGTTTCTGAGATTAGCAAACTCTTGCAGTCGAAACAAATAAGCGAATCTCGGGCTGATGAAATAGCCCGGTTATTGCAAGAGAAAACCTTTTTGAGAGGTGCCGATCCAAAAGCTGTTCACGACACTATGCTTGAAATAGCAAATGAGTTGAGCCCTGCTGCATTAGAGCGATTCGCTCGCGAAGATGGAATGATATCTTTCATTGATACAATTCACGATTTAGATTCTCGTGCTGCCGGTAGAAGACCACGCGGTTATCCATCGGATCTTACATTTGAGCATGTACCAGGTTGGCACAGCACCTATAAAATTGACACACCTGGAAGAATTGTTATCGTAATCAATCCTAAAGGCAATGCCAAGCGAGGACCCAAAGATTTTGCGCGTACTCTTAAAGAAGAAATAGCCCACCACACAGACAAAGAAATGGGACTTGCAAGCTCGCTCGACGATGAATTTGTACAGGCATATCGAGCCGATGTTGCAGCTATGAGTGCTGAGACCAAGAAAAAATATCCATATTTGTTGACTGAACTCGATGATGGTGGCAGACATATATTTAATTCTGGTGCACAGTCTGAAGGCTTTGCCAGATTCTATATGGATGTTGATGGTGACTTTAATGTGTCGCCAAGACCAGATACTGCGTCGATTGATTTTCCGCGTGCTTCCAGACGCTTAAAAGAATTACTTGAAGAACACCACAATCGAACCGATGCGCAAAGAGCTGAACTGAAAAAACAACGCAGTCGCGATATTAAATTCTATGATGATTCTGCAGCTGCACAGGCATTAAATTCTGAGCAGCGTTTGAATAGACCAATGCTAGATGTTCGAATGCTGAGGCTGGATCAATCCATTGCGGATCAGTCGCTTATGCAGATTTATCAAAAGCTCTATCCCCAGCTTAGTGTGTATGCTTTCAACGATCTTGCAGTCAGGCTCGATTTACTTGCAAGTCAATGGCTCGATAATGTGCCATTACTCATAAACGAGCGGCTGGCGATTATTGACCAATTATCGTTGAAGCGCAGACAATTAGCGCCAAAAGAAGAGATGCAAGAATTGGTGGTTAAGCTCAAGAAAATTTCTGAACAAATTATCGAATTGAAAAAAGCGCGCTTAGAAGAAGTCACTCAAGTTTTCAAAGAGTGGTCGAAAGAACATAATTTGCCCCAACTAAACGGATTCACTCTGCTCAAAAACAGAGCTTTGATAGAACGAATTGCTGGTGGGCGCTACGACGTAGGCAAAGGTGTTCTTTCGGTAACTGAAGACTTGCTGTTTACTCCAAATGCGCAAGAGCTTTCTTATTACATCGTTCATGAAATGACTCATGCTTTGCAGGATGATTTATTCTTGCGTCTTGCTATGAGTAAGGTGTCTGATTTAAACAGCTCAGATGCAAAGGTTCGAGTTAGTGCAATCTACAAAGAATTGACCAATCAGGAAATCGATCCTGCCTGGCGTGATCGTTTGATGGAAAGAGCCTCTAAGCGCGATACACTAATAACCGATTTTGAAATTGCTCAAGCTGCACGTTTGGAATCGTCGATGAAATATTATGCTGGACTTTCTGAAGATTTGGCTCGGGCTGTTGTGAATGCTGGTTTTTACGAACGCACACTAAGCGCACTTCTCAAGCCTGACGGTGAAAACTTCTTTGCCCATATACTTAGCGTTATTGAAACTGAAGGTCGCCCACCAGGTTCGTCTCGCGCTGCAGCAGCTTATTTTGGTTACAGACTTCCAGATGCGCTGCGAAAAGCCTACAGCGAAGGCGGCGTTAATGCGCCAGATTTTAAAACGAATTATGAGAATTTGTTGACCGAAATTCAGGACGAACTGGGCAGAACAAACAAACTGATTCAAGAAATAGAAGCACCGTATCACTTTCAAATGGTCGAGCGTGATGCTGTTGTAGCGTTGCAGTATAAAGAAGGTGGTATTCAAGCTTGGATGAATTATTTGCTTCCCGCTAGAGAAGATTTGATTGGTGTCAGAATCAACTCGCGCTTGGACGAGCTAAAACTGAAAAAACTGCTCGACGATCTTGTCGAGCCTTATTCGGGTGAAATTTTACAAGTGCAAATGTTTGGCATGGGCGAACTTCCTGAGTCAATAGCAGAGACTTTAGCTGAGTATAAGTTGCTTTCAAAATCTCGCCTTGGCATAAGCGCCGAAAAAATGCACTCTTATAAAACGACATTTGATGAGCATGTAGATAGCTTAAACCAAGCACTTTTAGATATGATGCGCAGCTCTACATCTGGCTTTGCTGATAGAGGAGTCGGTTATCAAAACTGGTTGGCGTATGTCGAGCGAGGAAACTTAGACTCTGCTTATCCGACTCTCAAAATACTGAATCCCGAACAGCTCATCAATGATTTGTTAGTCGCCGAAGGTAATAACAATAAAATTGTTGCACTATTTGGTGAAGGCGGTATTCCTCCTGCTATTGAACGTCTTATGCGTCATTATCAATCCGCCGAAGCCATGCAAATAAGAGGCGAGCGTGCAAGAACATTGATCGCATTGCGCAGCGAGTTAAATGAATATTTGAATAGACTGGCCAAGCTGCAAAATATAGACCTTGATCGTTTACATCCTTAAAAATCGGCATTCAAATTGTGAAAAAGAAAACAACGATATTGAATACAGCGACGAATGACAGAAGGTCCCTGGCATCTGAAGCTTTGAAAGCAAAAGATCATTTGGGCGTTTCAAGAATTCTTTTTCCAAAAGTCACCAAGCAAGAAATACATTATTTAATTGCTCATGCATTGCGTAGTGAAAAACTATCGATAGCCGATTCGGTCTCGATTATGCAAGACATCAATCCAAGACATTTTCAGTTAGCCCTAAAGCATATTGAAGAAAGTTATGACCAGTCCAAACCGCAATCAGAAGAACTGGCGTATCTGAGCGCATGATGCTGCATCAATCTTTCACCTGCGTGTTCCAGAAGAACAAACAGGGCTTGCGCAGCTCATATTCGAGAATCTGGGCAAAGTCTCGAGTTATGTCAAATATACACAATTCTATATGGGTATGCACATAGAAAGCGCTTTGTCTGGATTAAATGCATTCGAAGCCATTTCTCGCAATTGGCCTGTAGTGCGTAAGTATAAAAATGACCTTAGCTTTGGCGCTATGGTCAAACAGAGCAAATGTCCCAACTATAAAGATATTCTCGACCCGAAGTTTGAAATCGAAGCTGCCCGAGCCGGTCTTGACCACAGAAAATTTTCACGCGTCCAAGACATGTATTTGTTATCCAAAGAC
>CAZFKB010000153.1:0-5918 GCA_964519785.1 uncultured Candidatus Obscuribacterales bacterium
GCAAATCCATGACTGCCAACTTGATTTCTTCCAAATCTTTGAGTTTTGCTTCAATCGCGTTCGATACACTCGACAAATACTGGTGTAATCGTTTGTTTTATCTGATTTTGTCTGCCATAATCGAGGTCTGGTTTGACAATTCAGCCTTGAGGTCGTCGCTGTCGCGCGAGGCCATCTCCATTTCGCGCAGCTGCGTCGATAAGACTAAATTCTTTTCCTGAGCCTCGACGAGCTTATCCTGCAGCTCGACGATCTTGTTGACCATCTGCTGAATACTTGTGGATCCACTAGTTGAAGCTGATTGTGATGGGTCGGAAGACATGTTAATCTCGACGGATGCACTACAGTGACCGTTTAATATATTCCACAAATTTATATATGTCTATCAGGCGGCAGGGTACAGTTCGCAAGCTCTTAACTAACCCAGAATCCTCACAGAGTTGCAAATAGAGGACACGATGAGCCCAGAGATTTTGCTTGTAAAAAATGGTTTGGTCGTAACGAAAAACGGTCAACAAATGTCAAGCGTGCTGATAAAAAATGGACGCATCTCAGATATCGGCAACGGCGATCTGGGCACTAACAGCAACGAGTGTCAGGTTGTTGACGCTTCTAATTGTTATGTAACTCCTGGATTAATCGATCTGCAAGTCAATGGCTCGCCCAAATGCAATCTATGGGCTGATCCAAGCGAAAACGAGTTGCAAGCTTTAAGAAGCCAGATGCTCGAATGCGGGGTGACGAGCTTTTTGCCAACGCTCATTACCGATGATATAGATCACTTGAACAAAAATATTCTGTTCTTGAACGCTTGCGGTGTGGCAAACGACGAAGCTGTTTGTGAAAAAGGTCTGGCGCGCATGCCAGGAATACACCTTGAAGGTCCTTTTCTTTCAGCGAAAAGACCTGGTGTTCATCCGCCGGAACACATAAAGCCGCTTGATGTAGTGAGTTTGAATAAAATCAGTTGGGACAATATAAGGCTCATGACCGTGGCGCCAGAAACTGATGCCAGTGGTGAAGGGCTTGACTGGCTGATGCAGCACAATATCGAAGTATCTTTGGGACATTCGGATGCAGATCTCAATCAGGCTCAAAGTGCATTTGATCGTGGGGTTAAATTAGTTACCCACTTGTTCAATGCGATGCCACCGTTGCATCATCGCTCGCCTGGTGCGGTTGGTGCAACATTCCTAGACGATAGAGTAAGCGCTTGCATCATTGCAGATGGATTGCACTTGAGTCCTGACGCGGTAAAACTCATTTTTAAAATCAAAGGGCCAGAAAAAACTATTCTGGTTACCGATATCGCCACTGTGGGCACTAAGGATGGTGGCTTAGTAGGCTCGTCGATTACGCTTGATCAGGCAGTATTGAATATGGTGTCCTGGAATATATGCGATTTTGCTACCGCCATAAAAATGGCAAGTATCAATCCTGCTCACGCTGTGCATTTAGACAATGTCGGCTCGATTGAAAAGGACAAACTAGCAGACATTCTTCTATGGGATAAAGATACACTCAAACTGAAAGCCAAAATTCTTGGCGGAGAGTTATTTACCTAGATTTGAAATATCAATTTCGCTTGTAAGCTTGACCGCAGTATCTTTTTTCATTTTGCTTCTGTTTTCCAGATACCGCTCAAGAACCGAACTTTTATAAGATGGCATAGATTTAGCGCGTTTGCGTCGAAGAACGCCACTGGCTTCTTCGTACGACAAAATGCCACTGCTATACATGTAATATTGAGTAAGAAAATAATTGACCATATTTTTGCTTACCAGATTGAATTCGAGCAAAAACTTGCAGGTGGCGAAAGGATCTGAAAAGAGTAATTCGCAGGCGCGCTCGATATCGGTTTCGGTGAAATAGCCCGAGTCTTGCAACATGTCTACCAGGCGGCGAGCAGCAAAGCTTTCATTGGCGATGTCTGCACTGTCGATGTCGACTTCGCTCAACTCGATTTCAGTTTTTGGAAGAGTTGATTTTTTGAAATGTTGTCTTTGTGATCTGTTTTTAGATTTTTCGCTAGTATCAATATCTATTTGTTCATTAGCTTCTTCAAGCTCTTCTTCGTCCTGATCGCTTTCAAGCTCTTCGGTTGCGTCTTCGTTTTCGAATACTTCTTCAGATTCTTCCGCATCTTTTGCTGCTTGATATTTGGCTTTTATTTCATCGATATCGAATTCTTGTGTTTCGAGATCGCCTTTTGCTGCCATTGATTCTTCGGCTTTGAACCAGTGCACCACGACAGATTGCAACTGGTCTATTGCAGTTTGCTGATCAATATTTTCGGACTGCAATTCGTTATAGATATTGACCACACTGGGAAACAATGACGGTGGCAGAATGCCTTCCATCACGAGTGCTCTACCAAGAGGAATTCCAGCTTCAAAACTCATGGTGAGAGCATGGTCTATTTGATGTTGGGTCACCACTTCGGCTTCAATAAGTAATTGCGATAGGATTTCACGCCCGCGTGGCGAATCGAGTTCGTGAAATTTGGTCCCAAGCGCTTTATAGAGTGAAATACCCTCAGTTTTGACCGCTTTTAGAGCTTTAATGACATTCTCGACCGATTCTGTGCCGTGACTTATTAGTGATTGACCTAGCAAAGCAGCTTCAAGCTGTCCTTCGCTAACACAGCCAGAAACCATCAAGACCTGTCCAATCGGTACTCCCAGGCGCTTGGATACCTGAATCGCTTCGGTCAAGTCTATTGACGAAACAACAGTAGCTTCGACCAGAAGTCGTCCCAATTTAACCTTATTTGCGCCCTGCAACACGCTAGACCTCTCAAACTAAGCGCTTTGACCGACCAATTATATCTTAAAAGTGCTTGGATTTTTGTCTGTGCAATTGCACAGTGAAAGCGAGGCAATTTGCCCATAGTATCGCATCAAGCGCTGCGGAGGGCGATAAATATGGCGAAGTTTCAAATAGCTCTAAAATCTTATTTGTTAGAACAAAAACGTGTCGGTCTGGAAAAAATGCTGAGTGCGCTTTTGCGTCGTCAGATCACCGTAGCAAAGCTCATAATGGAGCTTGGATTGAGTAAGCAGGATGTGGAAACGCTCGAGTTGAAATCAATCGGGCGCATATCAGAAGGACTTATTGAATACATAGAGCAAAGTCTGTCTGCAATAGAAGGTGGTCACAGACGGTATTCTATTATCGAGAGATATTATGGTCTTGATGGATTTTTGCCGGCGCGGTTGTCTGCGATGTCGGCCAAATATGGTATCAGTCGCGAGCGTGTAAGACAGCTCAAGGACAGAGCTTTAGCCCACTGGCGCAATCCTCGTCAGATGGAGTATTTAAGTCAAGCGTTGCGTTTGCTTTGTTATCGTAATGCTAGTTACAATTTTAGTCCGACACCTGTAGCGTCGCAGAACATTGAGTTTGCTCAAAAACAAAATTTTGCTCCGGTGCAATTGACCGAAGCGCAACAAACCGCGCTCGATAAAGTTGTTTTGATGAAAGGCGGCATAATTACTGGTTGTGCTGGTTCAGGCAAAACTATAGTGGCTCTTGAACTTGCAAGAAAACTTGGCAGTGAAAACAAAAGGGTTCTTTTGACTTGTTTCAGTCGAGTGTTGGCCGATCATCTGCAAGAAGTTTTGCATGGATGTCCAGGCGTGACTGTCGTTTCTTTTCATGCGCTTTGTTTGCGTTTTGCCAAAGCTACAAAAGTGTCGGTGCCAGGCGGTTGGAATCAAAGAAGTTTTCTGGATAAATTTCCTGAGATGTTGACCCTAGCCACTACGCGTGATGAACGCTTGCGCTTTGATGCCGTAATAGTGGACGAAGCACAAGAATTTCATCAAAACTGGTGGCATGCTCTTAAAAGCTGTCTCAAGCCAACTTCAAGCGAGTTGTATTCGTTTCTTGATGACAATAAACTTTTATCCAATTTGAATTTTCAGCCTGCAGCGCATTTATCTGAGAGTATTCGCTGTAAAGGTAATTTAGGTTTGCTCGCTAAAGAATTTTATGTAAGTAAAAACGAGCTAGAAGTGGTCGACGCGCCGGTGCGTAATAATTTGATGCCTGAATTTTTTCAATGCCAGAGCGAAGATGAAGTGCGTGCAACAGCTTCGTTTGTGATAGCCAACTGGGTAAACGAAAAAAATATCAAAGCATCAGAAATTGTGGTGCTTACCCCCAGACTTCCTAAATTCTCTAAGATATATCAAACCAAACTGAAAGGTGGTCTGCGCTTTGTAACAAGAAAATCGAAAGTCGATAATCATGTCTGGCTTAGTCGTATTTCGAATTTCAAGGGACTCGAGAGAAAAGCAGTTTTGATTTTAGATCTGGACGAAAAATTCAATATGCTAAGCGAACTCGACCGCGCACAACTACTGTATATGGCAACAACCAGAGCTACTGAGCATCTTTGCGTGATAGGCAATAGCGAAGTCTGGAATTTTCTGCACGCAGATGTTGCAAGACGAGTCAATGTTTACGACGAATCTCAGGAGCTTGCCAGCACCGTTGGTAATACTACCGGTCCGGCCAGCTATCAGCACAGTGATCGATAAAGTGCTGTTGACAGTCTAGAAGCGCCCCGTCTGTGTCCATGTTGTGCCTGATATACATGCCATCGGGCTCCATAAAACGAGCCCTGGCTAAATCTAGAAGATAAGTATCAAGCAAATCTTCGCGCAAGTAACGAGCCAGACCGGGGTCTTCAACTGGGAAAAGGACCTCTACTCGTCGGTCTAAGTTTCTTGGCATCATATCGGCTGAACCAAGATAAATTTCTTCGTTGCCACCATTGCGGAAATAAAATACACGGCTGTGTTCGAGGAAGCGTCCAACCACGCTAAGCACTTTGATATTTTCTGAGACGCCTTTGATGCCAGGGCGCAGGCAGCAAATACCGCGCACAATTAAATCTATTTGTACGCCGGCTTGAGATGCTTCGTATAGTAGTTTGACTATGCGTCCATCCACCAGAGCATTTATTTTGAAAATGATATGTCCGGCTTTGCCTGCTTTCTTCAATTCTATTTCGCGACGAATAAGTCCTTCTATGCGCTCGCGCAAATTGATTGGTGCCACCAACAGTTTTTGATAGTCTGTTTTGGCAGAATAACCAGTTAGATAATTGAAGAAATCAGAGACGTCTGAAGCAATACGCTCATCTGCAGTGAACAAGCCTAAATCGGAATACAAGTAAGCTGTATTTGGATTGTAGTTGCCTGTGCTCAAATGAACGAATCTCTTGATTGAATCACCCACTCTTCGTACTACAAGAAGAACTTTGCTGTGAATCTTCAAGCCAATTAATCCGTATACAACGTGAACGCCTGCAGCTTCAAGCTGTCTCGCCCATTCTATATTGCTTTCTTCGTCAAATCGAGCTTTGAGCTCGACTACCACAGCAACCTGTTTGCCGTGTTCCATCGCTTTTAAGAGCGCTTCGACAATAGGCGAGTTTTTGCCCGCGCGATAAAGTGTCATCTTTATTGCAAGTACAGATGGATCGACAGCGGCTCTGTTCAAAAAGCTTACAATCGGTTGAAATGAGTCGTATGGGTGGTGCAATAAAATATCTCGACGAGCGATATGAGCGAAGATATCTTCGTCTTGAGTATCAGCACTCAAGCTGTTTGGAACGAAAGGCACAAATTGCGGAAATTTGAGCTGGGGTTTATCGAGATTGGCAATATATTTCAGATTACTTAGCGAAATTGCACCATCCACAAGATAAACATCGGATGCTTCAATCTGCAAATTGGACATCAAAATATCGAGAATATGCGCAGGCATTTCGCGGTCAACTTGAAGGCGAACAACATCTCCAAATCTTCGCTGTCTTATACCTTCTTCGGTGACTTCAAGCAGATCGCCTGCTTCCCATTCTTGTATTTCTACTTCAGCATCGCGAGTAACGTGGAATGGATGTGTTT
>CAZFKB010000154.1:0-5753 GCA_964519785.1 uncultured Candidatus Obscuribacterales bacterium
CGTAGCTGAGCATTACTAATAGTCCGAGGGTTTAACCAATAAAACAGATTTATTTGGTATTTAAGTGGATAACCCGAAATTCAATTCGAAATTTCAATTCTCAATGTGCAGTTTTCAGGGCACGCAGAGCGATTCTTCACGAATCGCACGCGCGAGCGACCTGACACCTTTCTTGGTGCCAAAGCGTCTGGAACACACCCGTTCCCATTCCGAACACGAAGGTAAAGACGGACAGCAGCGACAATACTTGGTGGGAGACTGCCTGGAAAGATAGCCCGGTGCCAGGATTTATAAAAACCCTCTGTTAATAGCGGAGGGTTTTTTATTGCTCTTTTTCAGATGAATGCTTTAGGAAATTTCTTGAAATGGGATAGTTTACTGCGTTTCGCCTATGCCAAGAAATTGTTGAGTCACGACTCTACCGCCGGTCATATTTGTAATCAACGATCCTATAGTGTAAATGGGTCCCCAAGGGATTCCCCACCATCCAAAAATGAATGAAATAAGTGAAAAAACAAGTCCTTTAAAAAATGCAGATTCGCCGGCGCGAATGAAATAGATGTCGCTGGATCGCTTGAAAGTCATTATCAATACAGAGATTGTGTAATCAAAAACAACAAGCTTTGCACCTTGCTCAAGTTGATGATTCATTTCTTCTTGGGATAAACCTTCCACTCCATGTATTTTCATCACCACCTCACAACTGAAGCAACTTTTGCCAGCTTAACATCATCACAAATTTATGCTCATTAAAATTGAAAATGTTAATTTGGACATATTCAAATGTGGCTTAAATAGCACAAAATAATAGCAACCCTTTTAGAGCAATCAAAAATGCAAATCAAATCAGTTGAATCATTCAGAAAAGCTTCTGCAAAAAAATTGAAAATTTATGGTGCCCTGTTCGTTGCGGTTGTTATTGGATTTGCGATTTTCAACTACCGGTATGCCTACAACTGCTACTCAGGTCCTTTTCAATTAAGCGCAGACGACCTGAGACCGCTTAAGAAGGCGAGCCACTCTTGGAAATATTTTGTGACCCTCAAGGGATCACAACCGGCTGTCTTGACACCATATACGATGAATAGTATTCGCAAGAATAAGTACACCGGCAAAGTGAAATCGGTAACAGTGACAGATTACTTTCTCTTGCTTCCACTGCCAGACAGCGCACTCATGCTAATCAAATCTCCGTACGAAAAAGCTTCGACATCTTACACTGGCAAACTAATCGATATGGATGAACAAATCAAAAACGGTTTGACCAAAGAATTGGAAGTAGTTAGACCCGGCATAAGCAAATATATATTGCCTGTAATGCTTGAAGAAACAGAATCTTTTAAAGGCGCCCTCTATCTTCTATTCATTGTAATAGCCCTTTTCCTCGGTTTTGCATTTTTAGTTTTTTGGAAATCTGCCGCGCTGGCCAAAGAAGTAACAAGTAGTATTCTTGCAAAAGAACTTGCAGCGGATGGCAACCCTAGAGATTTGATTCTGCAAATCGATCAAGAGCTTTTGACTTCTGGGACACAAGAAACCGATGCAGGCACAGTCGCGGTGCTCAAAGATCGTATTTTGTATGAAAAAGACTATGATCTTGCGACCATTAAATACTCAGATCTAGTCTGGGTTTATGGATTCGAATCTTCAAAATATAAAGCTCTAATTTTATGCACTAAAGACAAGAAGAAAATCACCCTTAAAGACAAGAACGTCAATAATATAAATCTTGCAGTACACGCAATTTCCTCTAAAGCCCCATGGCTCCTTACTGGATACTCTGGCAAAATGGACCTTTCTTGGCAGGCAAGACCAAATGACTTGATTCAAGAAGTTGAATCAAAAGAAAAAGAATTCAAAAGTTCCTAACCATTCCAAAATAAAAAGCGGAACCCCCGAGAGTTCCGCCTTCTTGCTAGTGGGAGGAGCGAACAAAGTTCGAGGCGTCAATGACGCCAAATTCTAGATACCGAGTGAATTTATTCTTTCAAGTCTTTTATTCAAGTAAGCAACTTTTGACTTAGCCCGTGCGTAGGCACGAGGCGAAAGTGTTCCCTGATTCATACGATAGTTTTGATCATATATTTCTCGAACTATACGAAGACGTTCATCATCGATGCGAGCTTTATATGAGGGGCTACAAGAAACTACCGAAGCTGTAGCTGCGGGTGTTGCAGCAGGTGGAGGCGTAACCGGGGTAGCAGCAGCCTGTGCGGCTGCGGCAGCATCAGCAGCTTGCTGATTTATAAGATTCTGCATCGCCACGATGTTCAAATATTTTTCCATAGAATTGGCTTCGGCTGGTGCGTATGAAGTTGCAGCCATGGTAAATGATATGATACCAAGTGTGGTGATTGACTTAAGATTCATTTTTTGGTCCTCCCGCGAATCCCTTTTTCGCTTTCCATGTTTTCTTAGACGCATGGAGTGGACGAAGTATCCCGACAATATATTAGAGATTTCTAATTCAAGCACTTAATTGCAGCTATATATAGGTACAGCAAATATAATCGTTTAAGTTTTAAACTAGTTGGAGTCGTGTTGTATTAAATCAACCCCTGCAGATTTAGTTTCGACAACCAGATTAGTCACGAGATCTCGCACTGTCATTTTGCGTGCCAATTTTCCTGATTGACCACACCACAAGTTGGTATATTCAATTTCGCCTTTTTGATTAGCTATCTTGCGAAAAGGCTTAGTGACCGAATTATGATATGGAAATGGAAGTAAATCAGAATTTTCATTATCCCGCATAAACTGATTTGCCAATCCCCGTGCAGCGCCGCCAGAGAATGCTCGAGTTATCTTTGTCGAATCAGAATCGTCAGAACAAATCGCATTCTTATAATTAACATGAATCGCACATTCGTCGACAGTCAAAAAGGCTGTTCCCATTTGCACAGCTGATGCGCCAAGTTTCAACGCCTCGGCTATGCCACGCCCATTCATTATACCACCAGCTGCAACAACTGGAATCGAAACACGCTTCACCACTTGTGGTATCAAATCAACAATAGGAGTCATGGACTTTCTATAGTCATCCATAAAAGTCCCGCGATGCCCACCCGCTTCAGCACCTTGCGCACAAATGGCATGAACTCCAGTTTTTTCCAACGCAAAAGCTTCTTCAATATTAGATGCTGTTCCAATTAATATGGTTCCATTCTTTTTAAAAGTATCAATCCATTGTGGCGCAAGGATACCCAGGGTAAAAGAAAAAACTGGAACTTTTGCATCGAGTATCACTTTTAATTGTTCTTCCGCATCTATTAGATTTAGAACTTCATCAATAGTTGGTGGCGCGACTTCGAACTTTTCATAATACGGCTCTAGATGCTTTATCGCCTGCTCAATCGATTCTCTTGATGGAGATTCAAGATCATTCAAAGCAAATAAATTTATAGCAAAAGGTTTTTGTGTAAGCGAACGAATTTTCTCTATTGCAGAATGGATATCTGATGGCGTCAAATATTGTGCACCAAGCGAGCCAAGAACTCCAGAATTGCTGCACGCTGCAACCAACGCAGGGCTGTCAGAGCCAGCCATCGGAGCCTGAATAATCGGATAATCAACTCCAAGCATCTTTTTAAAACTCAAGACTGGCACTCCAAAACACGAGTTGCACGTATTTTAGTAGCCTCGATCAAACGTGCGTTTGGCAGGTCGGTAGATTCTACCTTCGATTTTGCTGCTTGTTCTGATTTGCCACCATCCATATGCCGCTGTATCAAACGGGGCAAAATAACTTCCATCGGACAATCGATAAACCATGATTGACTCAAATACTTTGTAATCTCGCTCCATGGCGACTGGTCAAGAAGCAAATAGTTTCCTTCCACTATAACCAGCTTGTGCTGCGGCTTCACTTCAATATCGTCTGGAATCGATGCTTCAATTGAACGATCGAATCTTGGACAAAACACTGATTCGGCTTTGGTATTGCAAACCTTATCCAGTAATGATACAAAACTCTTCGAGTCGAAAGTAGCAGGAATGCCCTTAAGCGAAAGCAAATTAATTTGAGCCAAGTATTCATTTGAAAAGTGAAATCCATCCATTGGCACAACAGTTGCAACTTCGCTATCATTTCGCTTGTTCATTTCACTACAAAGTTTAGACGCCAGTGTGCTTTTGCCAGCGCCAGGCGCACCCACGATTCCCAAAACAAACCGCTCGCCGGCTTCAACGGTATTCAATATTTGATAAAGGTCATCGCCTAATTTGGACATCACAATTAACCATCAACGATAAGACGACGCGCTCCTAAAAGCTTGCCGGGAATTGTACTCCTAAATTCATATTCCAACACAGTTAATTCGATTACTGGGGGCACCCCTGTTAAAATCGAAATATCGCTATCGGGGAATTCACTACTCAATGAAGCTCAAGCTTGCATTGGCGCTGTTATTTTTGGCTCAACCAGCATTTGCGCAGGAGAGCCAACTAGACCTCGATACTTCCAAATTTCCAGAGTGGATGATAGCCCCCGCCAAATATAAAGCCGACCAGATGGTATACGCCGACTGGGAAAAGGTCCAATCTCAGGGCGCTAAAGCCTTTGAAGCGTTCGAATACGGCAAGGCAGAAACACTGCTCAAACAAGCCGTAGTAATAGCACAGGACATCGGACCAGGCGACATTCGCATAGCCAAGAGCCCTGGAGACCTGGGTCGCTTACTTGAAGTCAGGGGGCGCTTCGAAGAGGCAGAGCCATTGCTCGAGCAAGAGCTATACTTGAAAGAACGGGCGATTGGACGAGACTATCCTAAGCTCATTCCAAACATGGAAGACTTGATTCGCTTCTACTTAATAAATGGAACCCGCGACAAAGCCGGTCCTTTGACCGAAGACTTAATCAATTTCGTACAAGGCAAATTCCGCGAACAAGCAGATAAAGCTGAAGCCGAGACTAAATTGAAAAAAGGCTCGCCGCTCATAGGATGGGCTGGCACAGCTCAAATCGAAATGCGAGGACCGCTTCTTGACTGGTCGATTACTTGTGACAAGTTGGGCGACACTTACAGATATCTAGGCAAGCACGATATGGCAGAGAAGCTTTATAAAACGGCACTCGACGTCAAAGCGACAGTGCTAGGAAAAAGACATCTTTCACTGGCAAATAGCTATGACAATCTTGGTCGAGTTTGCATGAGCAAAGGCGAGAAAAAAGATGCCGAATCGTATTTTCTAGAATCGCTTTCAATCTCTCAAGAAGTACTTGAGAAGAATGATCCAGCCCTTTATGGTCGAATGGACCGACTGGCCAAGTGTTATATCGAACAAAAAAAATTCGCCCAGGCAGAAGCAGTGTACAAACAGGCTATTGCGACTTTTGGTGGCAACAAAGAATATTTGCAACGCGCTCTTTTTGGCTTGGGCTGCATGTATTCGGATCAAAAAAGATTCGGCGCTGCTTCATCAGCTCTTGGTCGGGCTTTGTCGTTAGCACGAGAAACAAACGGCAGCTGCTCTATTCAACTGGTACCATATTTGCGAAGATACGCTTATGTAGCGTATTACAGTGGCGGCAAAGGCAGAATGCAGTCTTTGCACGCACAAGCCAACTATATTTCGCCCGAAGTAAAACCCCTTCAAGCAAATGCATCAATGGGCAAGTTTAAAGTGAAATAGCTTACTATAAAAAGATGCTTTCGCTATTACTCATCTTTATTGCGTTAGTCGCTGTTACAGTAACAGTCTCAATTTACAAGGACACTCAAAGCAAAAAACCTGCTTCGAGCAGAGCAAATTTC
>CAZFKB010000155.1:0-5751 GCA_964519785.1 uncultured Candidatus Obscuribacterales bacterium
CCGAACTATTATTTGAGCCATTCGATAAAGCTCTAATAAATGGGTTTGCAGCAAAGTCCAGTTTCTTAGTTTTGGTAGTATCTTTCCTACTAGGTATTTGGACCCACATTATTTGGGATAGTTTTACTCACAGCCATGGTTTTTTTGTTGATCGAATTCCATTTTTAGAGAGTTCAATCGGCTATTTTAATGGTCATGGAATCAAGACTTACTCAATCTTTCAATACTTAGGCTCAGCGTTTGGACTTCTTGTTCTTGCTCTTTGGTATCACAAGGGTCTTTCAAAAGAGCTGAGAGAGCCGCTTAAAATTACATGGCGCAAATGTCTTCGCTGGATTCTATTTCTTTTTCTTCCATTAGTTGCTGTGTTGATAGAAGCATTACCCGAATTATCCAATGCTCCAAATCTCGATGTTCCAACACTTAAGAACATTGGTGTATACAGTCTTTTCCACTATCTGAGAGACTTTGCAATTCTAATTGCATTGGTTGTAGTTGGCAGAAAAATGAGAGCTTCACTTTGGAATAAAAGTCTTATCGTTTTTACGATTTTGGTATCAGCTTTTTGCGTGCTTGGTTTTTTCGGAGCATCGAATGATATTTTTGAACTTTTCAGTCATTTACGGTTCCTTGGTTTTATCGCTCTGCTCTTTATCTCAATTATGCTCATCTCTTGTCGGAACAGGATGTGGGCAGTGATAGCTTTGATATTTTGCTGTCTGAATGGTGCGTCGATAGCACCTTTGTATATGCCTTTGGATAAAGGCGATAAGAGCCATATTGGTTCTAAAAAGATATCGATTCTTCAAATGAATTTATGGGGTGGTAAGAATCGAGACTACAATGGCGTAATCGAGGCAATTAAAAATTCAAATGCAGACATTGTTGGAGTATCAGAAGTCACACAGACCTGGGAGCAGAAACTGCTGCAAGAATTAGGGTCTAGATATCCTTATAAAGTGACTCACAATTCAGAGTTGGAGCCACGATTTGGTGGTGTAGCGTTGTTTAGTAAGTTCAGATTAGACAATCCAAAAACAGTTAGATTTCCATCCAGCATGCGCACAAGAATCGAGGCAGATCTAGACATTGCCAATCATAAGACGCATCTTGTCTTATGTCATCCAAAAGTTCCTAAGCCAGGCACCACTTTTCGCAATGACGAACTTGATGCTATTGCCCATTCGATTCACAACCAGACGTTTCCGTGCATATTGATAGGGGATCTCAACTGTACACCCTTTTCTCCTGTGTTTGAAAAACTTTTGAATACTAGCGGATTAAAGGATTCAGAGCGTGGTTTTGGCATTCAACCTACCTGGTCGCTTCATTGGCTTGTGCCATTATTTCCAATTGACCATTTGTTGCATGCAAACAAGTTTGTGACCATAAAAAGAAATCTTTTGAAGCCGGTGGGCTCGGATCATTTGCCAGTTTTAGTAGAGCTTTCGTATGAATAATACAAGAAGACTGTTTATTGCATCATTTTTGAAAGATTCAGAAAAAGAGAATCTGAAATCTGTTATCGAAGCCAACGAAGATTTAATTGCCTCATACAAAACAGACGCCCGCTTGGTAGGTCCTTTGAAATGGCATTTGACATGGATGTTTCTTGGTGATTGTAACAAAGAGCTTGAAAATCAAATTATTCATTTGCTTGAGGAAACTTCTAAAAAATGTTCGTCTCAGCAAATTGTCTACGATAAATTCTCTATTTGGCCCTCGAGCAAAAGACCAAGAGTAGGTGTGCTTGAATCAAGTAAACCGCCTGTTGAGTTTATTCTTGCAGTAGAACAGATGCAGAAAAAACTTACGCCCATGCTTTTAAATCCTGGTGAGCAACATGCAAAATTCAATCCCCATATTACAATTGCTAGATTCAAAAATAGGTGTTTCGAGCAATCTCAGTTTAATATGAGTCGACTTCCTTTTACTCAAAATGTCGATGATGTAGCTCTAGTAATCAGTGACTTCAAAACTTATTCGATACTTGAACAGTTTCAATTGAGGCCCGAATAGAATTTTAGATATCGACTGGCGAACGACATCAATAATTTTAGGCACCGCTTTTGGTGCTACTCTTTTAAGCTCGATGTCTGGAACTGGATCAAGCATGATTTCAACCCCGGTGTGGCTGATGCTTGGCTTCCCCCTGCCCGTAGCCATTGCGTCTAATGATGTCAATGGTGCACTCTGGACCACAGTGGCAGCCCGCAATTATTTGCGTGGTCACAAAATTGACTGGCGTTTGGTAGCTTGTCTTGTTTTTTTTGGACTAGCCGGTGCATATGCTGGCGCCATGGTGATAATGCGGTGTCGTCCGCAAAACATCGAGCGCATTATTGGTTGCATTATTCTTGGTGTGGTTGTTCTATCTTATGTTCATCGCAAATTCGGCGTAGAAGAGAGCGCTCCTAAATGGAATCGCGTTTGCACCGGTCTTTTAGGGCTACCGCTTGGTTTTTACGAAGCTTTCTTTGGTGCGGGTAATGGCATTTTTACCTCAACTGCTATTGCGGCTACAAGGGGGCTGCGCATTCTAGAAGCGCTTGGTTATTACTACATAATAAGTTGTGTCTGGTGCATTTTTGCCTCAGTTGTTTACATTTCAAATGGGCACTGGGATCTAAAATTGATGATTCCTTCTGTGATAGGCTCATTTACTGGTGCATCTATCGGCTCACGCATAGGGCGTAAGCAGGGAGTGGGCTTTGTTAAAACCGTTTCTATTGTTGTAGGCTCGATTTTAGGCATAAAAATGATCTTGGGCCTCTAAATTTTGCAGTCTGCAAGTATATAAAGAAATAGATTGAGGATAAAAAATGAAGCGACAGTCAGGAATAAGAATTTTGACTTTAGCGGCTTTCGCTACCATGTTTTTTAGTTTGAACTTGCCTTGCATAGCTTATGTCGATAATTACACGCCCATAGCTCCAAAGGACAAAAGCCGAAAGTTTAAGCTCAAAACGGTGGTATCTGAAGGGCTTAAAAAGGACCAGCTGCTTCCAATTGGTCCTGGCATAATGCATCTTGCTGACTCTAGCCAAGACGAGCCTCAATTGATAATTGAAGGCAAAGACAAATCAGGCAAAAACTGGCGATTTCAAAAACCTTATGCTGGTCTTGGTACTACATTTTTGCTTGGAGACTTAGATAAAAACGGTCAAGACGATATTATCTTAATGCAGGCTACAGGCGGATGTGGGCTTGCACCAATGTATTGTATGACCATTTTAACTTTTGATAAAATGCAAAAACCTTTTGTTTTTGAATTCTTTGGTTATTACAATTGGGACGAAGTAGCAAATGACCCCACCCCTAAAAAGGCGGTCGCCTACTGTGATGACATCTTGGATTTAAACGGTGATGGAAGAGCCGAAATAGTTTTGACTCAGTTGTCTTCAAACGAAAATAAAGGCAAGTATCATTCTTTCTGGACCACGACTATGTATTCTTGCGCCGATGCTAGATGGAAACAATTGCCTTCTTACAATGGCAATAAATTGCCTTTGCAAGTGCGATATACAATTAAGCCCAATCTAAAAGTTTTGACCAATCCTCCAGCAAATATTACTCCCTGCCACGATTTGTCGAGCTTGCCCGAATCTAAGTGGAGAACTGGCGTTCTTAATCTGTATAAACGCGGTGGCGATGATTTGCTTATGCAAATGGTTCTGGATGGAAAGAAGAAGATCAACGGTACCGGAAATGGTGGCGTTTATCTTTTCGATGATCGTGGTGACACATTCGAAATCATAAGTCTCGATAGTCCTAAATTCGACGATGTGCTGGAAGATGCGGCGAAAAAAAAGCAAATTGTAAAATACCTTCCATCTAGTGTGTCATCCGAGATGCCACCGTATATCTGGGTAAAATAACCGGTTGGTCTTGAGTGGGAATTTTACCCATGACATAATGAATGATTTGAGTATTATGAAGAGTTGGGTAGACTCTGGATTTTGCGACGTGAACTCAGATCGAAAATCGAAGCTTTCTTTGAACAATGTGATGATTGCTGCGCCTTGTCCAATTCGTTGGGAGCAAATGTCGCCTGTCGAAGATAGTGATAGCGATATCAAACGACTGTGCAATCAATGCAACTTGCACGTATATAACGTAACTAATATGACTCGAAGCGAAGCCGAGACTTTCTTGAGCGAGCAGTCCGATTCGGTTTGTCTTGGACTTTATCGTCGCAAAGACGGCACTTTAATAACTAAAGATTGTCCTTTTGGAATTAAGTTACTCAACAGAGCCAAATATCGACTAGCATCCATTTTCGCTTCAGTCTTGGCTGTTTTTGGCGTAACAATTATTCCGTTGAGCGCTCAAGAACGCGGGGCAAGATTTGGCATTGGGGTAAATTCCCAACAAAAGCCAACATGGCAAACCGGTTTCACTGCTGATATGTTGAGAACTCAAAATCAAAGACAATATGAGTTGACAAAAAAAGAACTCTTAAAAAACAATCTTAAGAATGTTGAGCTTGAATTTGAGCCGGTACCTTCAGATATTCGCAGCCGTTTTGCTTCCAACATGGCACAGTCAGGAGCACTTTTCCATTACAGAATAGCTAGAAATCAGGTGTCCAAAAAGAATTTTAAGGACGCTGGACTACATTTTGAACTTGCGCTAAATGAGATACGGAATAATTTGAATGTTCACGATCCACTTTTTATCAAAACCGTAGCTAGTAATTACATCGGCGTTCTGATACAGCTTAACAGAAAAAAAAGAGCTTCAGAAATTGAAATTGAGTTTTTACCTGTATTGAAGCAGAAGTCAGGAATGAAAACTCTCAGACCACAAAAGAAATCTAAATAAAAAAAGCATTCAAAATCAGGTTACGCTAAACTATTCACTGTAATTGACTCAGGTCTTCAATGGAGCTGTTCAATGATTTTTCGGGAAAGGCTTGCTAGAACCAGACTAATCATCTTGTCTCTCTTGATGAGTGTTCAAGTCTCATTTTATCTACCTGCTAATGCACAGCCTCAAAATCAAGTTCAAAGCCAGCCAGCGCAGAATTTGCCGGCTTCGCCCGTCGAGCAACTTCAGGACCCGACAGACAATAAGCCGCCAGAAAACCTTTTGTGGCTTACACAGGTGGATGAGCAGGGAAAATATACTATTCGCCAAGGCAGTCAGTTCAGAGTTCGTTTAAACCAGGATTTAAGCAGCGATTCTGTACAAGAAGGAACGCCTATATCTGTAAGCTTAGTAGAAGACTTCAAAGCCGGTCCAAAGACAATAGCAAAAGCTGGACAGCAAGTTTTAGGCATCATAAGCGCTGTCAGCCAAAGTCGCAAAACAATTAAGTCTTACAAACCAGGAAAGAATTTTTTGGACGCTCAGGGTCGGATCGGGTTTAGTTTCAGCGGCATAATCGCCTCTGACGGCTCTCTTATCAAAATTGATGCGGTACCATCGGAAAAAACGATTGTTGACCAGGTCAAAAAAACCAAAGCAAAGCTAATGGCAAATAAAAACGGTGAGTATGTGGTTAAATATGCCGTTGGCAAATACGCTGCAATGGACCTTGCTATAGGCACTGTGGGATTGGCTACAGGACCTGTTGGTATCGTTACCAGTGCACTTGTATCTGGGGTAGCTGGCAGTGCCAACAAAAACTTTGCTGCAGGACGCCCAGTAGAAGAAGACGAGAATTACTCTAAGAAACAAGGCTTTATCATGGGTGTTGGTCGCGGTCTTCCTGGTGGCTTTTTAATCCAGGGTATGACTACAACTGGA
>CAZFKB010000156.1:0-5737 GCA_964519785.1 uncultured Candidatus Obscuribacterales bacterium
AAAAAGTTTGCTTGACCTTTTGAATCAGTGGTGATTGTGGCACCATTGAAACTCAATTCAACTGCAGCTTCGGGTTTTGAGTCTTTATCGACTACTGAAACAGTTACCATTTTGCCAGCAATAGCACGCTCTGGCGATACTAGATTGGCTTCAAGGCTGGGTTGTCTGATTATCGAATTTGCTGCAGGATTATCCCAGACACGACCTGAATTCACTGGTGGCAAGTTAATGCTTGCAATAGAAGTTGGCTCCGATTTTTCTGATTTTTCAGCTTTTTCTGTCTTTTCGATTTTTTCTGTTTTCTCGATCTTTTCGGCTTTTTCAGATTTTGCTTGAGCCACCTTTTCGCTTACATCTGATTCTTTGGTGTCTTTTGAGTCTTCTTCTTTTTTGTTTTCAGCAAGTTCGCCTTCTTTTTTTACATCTTTATCTTCGTCTTCTTTGTCTTGGGATTTAGACTTTTTTTCGGCTTCTTCTTTCGCCAAAGCAATTTTTGCTTCGGCTTCTTTTTGTTCCTGTTCCTGTTCAATTTTGGCTTGCTCAATTGCTGCAAGCTCTTCTTCGTGCTTATTGTAAGAAGCTAGTTCTGCTTGATATTGCTTGATTCGTTTGGTGCTAACCGAATCAAGAATTGCTAGGGGCTTTTTTTTTACAGGCTCTGCCCCCTTGCTTTCCACTTCTTTAGATTCGGATTTTTCTTCACCGTCTGAAGCTTCTTCTTTGGGCAGGCAGGCTGATTCAACCTTGACCGATGCGACTTCACCTTTCCAGAAGTTTACTTCTGATTGGCTTTGGATATCGAATCCTGATTGAACAGGAGACTTACCAGTTAGTACAACAATAAATTCTCCAACTTTGTTTCCATTGTCTACCGTTTTATCGCTTTCGCCAGCGATAGTGACAGTGAATAATCCTTTGACCCGTTTACCCCAGACACAAGCCACTGAGCCAGTCAGCTTATCTGTCACTTTAACTTCGCCAGATGCCCAGGCTTCTGTTTGCATCGATTTTTTGCTATCAGTGCCTTTAGCTAGGATGCGATCGTTTGGCAAATTTTCATCAGAAATTGCTTTATCCAGGATAAGACGAGCTTGCTCTACAATTGCTTTTTCATCGGATGTAGTCAGACCCATTTCTTCACCAGCTTGAGGCAAAGATTTGGTTATGTCTTTCAGGATGCTTATAAGAGCTGCGTCTGGAGTGAATTTGGGCGCGTCTTCTTTGTTTTGTTTTTCTTCTTTTGTAGCTTTTGCGACTGGTTTTTCTTCTGAGTCAGATTCGACTTTAGTTTCTATTTTTGTAGTTTCGGACTTTTCGACTTTCTTTTCTTCTTTGGGTTTGCCACCAAAGAAGCCACCCTTTTTCTCGGTTTTTTCTACCTTTTCTACCTTTTCGACTTTTTCAGTCTTTTCTGTTTTTTCAGCTTTTTTTTCGACTTTCTTTTCAGACTTTTCGTCTTTCTTATCGTCTTTCTTTTCCGATTTTTCGGACTCTTTTTCTTCCTTTTCTTCTTTCGACTTAGTGAAAGGTAGGCGAGCTAATTGGATTCTCGGCTCTTCTTTGGTGGCAGAAAGTTTGTGTGTCTTTGCGTAGACAGGCAGTGTCTGTGCCGTCAAAACTTGTCCTACAAAAGTCAGGGCTGCCAGCGAGCTTGTTAAAATCGATTTCATTTGAGTCCTCAATTAATCCCTAACGGAATTTTACCTAATTGGCATGTAAAACAGAATCAGTTATAAGCCAGGCACCACGAATTTTTTCCACTGTATAGGTGGCTTTGTAGTCTTTTTCGACGTCGGTAAGTATTTTCATTGTTTTTGCGCTGAATTTTTTCTGACGCTCTTGAATACTTATATCCACTTCGTATTTGGTATCAGCCACAAGCGGTCTGAAATCTGTCATTTTGAGCGAGCGAGGCTCGAACTCATAATACATATCGTGGTCTAAAAGCCACTTAATTGCCTGACTCTGGTTAGCGAGCGCTTTGCCACCAAGTATTTTGGTCAGGTTTTGGGTTTGTCTGCTTTTCACCACAGACCGACGAATATTTTGCCAACCAACAACAAGGTTTTCAAAGTCTTGTCTTAGCTTTTCTTCCTTGGATTTGGCCTGTGGCAAGTTCCGCTCTTGTGTCGTTTTGACCGAAACCGAAGTGGATGAACCAGTAGGAGAAGTAGTTTGAATAGAGAACTTGCTCGACCCTGGATTTATAGAAGCTATTTGAGTTGATTTGGGGGTTCTTGTGTATGGCGTGCCATTTGGTGTCGTTTTATACTGGGTTTGTGGATTGTCAGACACTGTGGGCGACGTGTTTTCTAATCCGCTTTCTGTTTTAGATGCAGTTTGATTCCAGCTTTCGCTTGTAGAAGTCGGCGTCTGCTCAGTCTGTTCTGGCGAATTGACTCCGCTTGTGGTGGCAACAGTATTTGCTGGCTGAACTGCTTTGGTTACAGTCATCGAAAATCCCTGGGTTTCTGCGCCATTTTTTGCCAGAGCAACTTGGTATGGACCAGCACCTATGTTTAAGGCTTCTTGATTCACTTTCTCGAATTCTCTATCGATAGAGTTATTGATTGTGGCAATATCGCCAGATTTTGCACCAAGGGATTCGAGCAGAAAATCGAGCGCAACCTGCACTCGCATTTTTTCATCGAATTTCCCGGGATTTTTGCTTAAGTCCAATTGTGCCGAAGTGATTGAATCATCGCTAGACGCAATAGTGAGTTTGTTTTCAAATCTGTCTTTTAAAACGTCTTTGTTGTCTGTATCTTCAAACGGACCAATCTGAGGCCAGCTGCCCAGATTAACGAATTCACTCGATTTGAGTTTAGATACTGAAAAAGAATCGGGCGCCGTGACAACAGGTGTGCTTGGCGTTGCGGCACCTGGAGAAGTACTTCCATGGCTGTCTGACCAGACTTCGTCCATAGAGCCTTCCTTTTCTTGAGCACAAACTGGAAAGAATGTGCCACCAAAAGCGAGGCAAGAGATGAGAGAGAGAAGTATAGTTTTTTGGTTCATTTTTAGAAGCGATGAATGTTAGTCGACTCTGTGGCCCAGCGCTTCCAGCGCAAGATTGCCGACTATATATTCTACCGCGTCTGGGACTTTAAGTTCGCCAAAAGCCAGTCTTTGAGTATCAGAATGATTAATCAAATATGCCATCGATAGTATTTCTGAAGTCAAGTGCAGGAGGGTCGGTTCGATGGAACCAGTCAATAGAACCACGTTTGCAGGGTTACCATCCAGCGCAATAGAAATTTTCTTACCTGAATTCTTCAATAAGAAAGTTTTGATTCCCGGTTTAGATTCGTCTACTTCTTTTGCCATACCTGAAAGAAGTGTTAGATTGATCTCATCACTCCAGTGCCCAGCATTGACTATTAAAACGCCATCGGCACACCGCTCGAAGAAATGCTCGTCGAGCAAATTGCTTTGACCAGTGGCAGTGATAATGATGGGACATATGGCTGCAAGGTCATTTAAATTTGAAACAGAAAAACGGTCATAGTGAGCAAGTAATGCTCTGATCGGGTCAATCTCGGCGACTACCACATTGGCGCCTTGCATAGAAAGATATTTTGCACTGCCCGCGCCTACATAGCCGTAGCCTACAACCCCTACAGTTTTGTTTTGCCATGTTTTGCCAATCAACGAATCCAGGGCTTCGACTATGCCTTCGCCAACACCATGAAAATTTTCGATGCGCGATTTTATTATTCCATCGTTCAGGTTAATCACAGGAAATGGAAGATTTTTGATTTGGCGTAAGCGGGTGATACCACTTGTTGTAATCTCGCAAGCACCGCTTAAGTTTTCAGCGTATTTATGCAGCGAATCTTTTTGTAGATAAGTCGAAATCAAATCGAGCCCAGTATCAGAAATGACATGGCAAGATTTAGAGATCACTTCTTCTTTTGCGCCCTTGTCTCTGTATATTGTGGCGCCTTGAGTTTGCATGTACTCACATGCTATCTCTTCTGATGTGCTTGGGTTGCATTCGCTCATATAAAGCTTGCATCCTGCAGTTAAAAGCACGTTAGCCGCAACTGCGGTTATGGACGTGAGATGACAGTTCCAGCCGATCGTTTTGCCAGCCATATGCCCTTCTTTTATAAGATGAGCTTGTAGAAGGTCCATGATTGGAAACTTTTCGCGAGCTAAAGTAAAAACTTTAGAATTTTCAAACTCTTGTTTTATGGTTTTGTTTTTCATTGCTTTCGCCCAGTATGGAAAGTCCGGCTTTGCGCAAGAGCGATACTGCAAGTGGTGCAGACAGCCCAATTACATTTGTGAAACAGCCGTCTATTTTTTCCACCAGTGCAGAGCCAATGCCTTGAAGAGCGTAGGCTCCGGCTTTGTCCATCGGCTCTTTTGAATCGACATAGGATTCAATTTCATTTTGGCTTAGCTTGCGAAAGTGGACTCGCGATTTTGCAAGATCGCTGAATTCTTCTATTTCATTAGTTTCAAGATTGCAGGATAAAACACATATACCTGTGAAAACATCGTGAGGTTGTCCGGAGAGACTTTGTAAAATCTCGATTGCATGTGCTCTATCATCGGGTTTTCCTACCATGCGACCGTCGAGCACAACTGTGGTATCTGCGCCAACAATGACTAGTTTTTTTATCGAATCGTCTATCGAGTCATTATTTTTTACGATATCGAGTGTGGTGCGCGCTTTTTCTACAGCCAGTTGCAAAACACCAGTGTCTGCCGGCATATCATCGGGCAAGGTTTCGTCGATATCGGCTGGGACTGTTATAAATTCAAGACCCATATTACGCATGATTTCTTTGCGTCTGGGAGACATAGAGGCTAGTATTATTTTGGTGGACATTTACTTGAAGTTTAGCTCCAGAACCTGAATACGCTTGTTTCCTTTGTCGGCTACAAATAAAAGGTTATTCTGATTATCGATACAAAGGTCGCTGGGACCGCAAAATTGATCTTTTTCTTTACCAAGCGAACCAAAAGTACAAAGCCAGTTACCTGACGAGCCAAACACCTGAATGCGATGATTGAGTGAATCTAACACAAAAATTCTATCCATTCTATCGACTGCAACTGCTTTGGGCAGGTTGAACATACCTGATGATTTTCCTTTTTCACCAAAGGAGCGAATGAACATTCCAGATTTATTGAAAATTGAAATTCGGCTTGTGCCATAGTCTGAGGCTATGATTCTATTTTGCTTGTCACAGGTCAAACCCGCCGGTAATTGAAATTGTCCCTGGTCTCTTCCTTTACTGCCGATTGTTCTGACCCAAAGTCCCATATCTGATTGGAATACTTGCAAACAGCCATTATTTTGATCGCTTGCATACAAGAGACCTGTAGAATCAAGCGCTATGCCTTGTAGACCTCCTTCTTTTCCCTGGATATTTTTGAAGTCTTTGATAAAATTTCCCTGGGCATTGAAGACTCTAATAAAATGATCGCTTGAATCACAAACATAAATGCGACCGCGCTCATCTATTTGTAGCCCGCTTGGCTTAGACAAACGTCCGCCATTGGTCTTGGATTGCTGGTTGCTTGGGTCTGCTTTGAGACTGAGAACGAATCGACCATCATTGTTATAAGCGTAAGCTTCGCGCCTTGCCGCATCTGAAATCACAAGGCGTCCTGATCTGTATGCCACTGCATTTGGTTCTTCAAATGGACTGCGATTATCACCAAAATGAGAAATTGTTTTTAGCCATGTTATAGGTGTGTAATCGAGCAAATTGAAAAAAGG
>CAZFKB010000157.1:0-5725 GCA_964519785.1 uncultured Candidatus Obscuribacterales bacterium
TCGACCTGGCTGTAAAAGGACTTGTTGATGCTGGTGTTGGCAATATAGATGGTCTTGGCAAAGACAAATACTCTTTTGAAGCCGTAAAAAGACAGTTGCAAGAATATTCTAAAGAACAGCTTGAGCAGATTAAACAAGCTTTTAAGCAAAAGCACAATGTTGATCTGGAAAAGGCTTTAAAAGAAACGTTTTCGGGTCCGCAATTAGTTGAACTGCAACAATTGCTCAAAGGCAATTATGACAGCGTGACTGTTGTAATGACCGCTCTTGCCGACCTGGACCAATACGTTTTTGGTAAAAGCAGCTATCAATTAATGAAAGTCTTGCGTGACACTTTTGCTCACAAAACCAGCGAAGAAATTCTTCAAATGGATGCTCAATTCAAAGAGCGCAATGGTGGCAAGTCTATGTTCGATGTATTGAGAGAACGCGTTAAAGACGATCCAGTCAATAAAGAGTTCTTAGAAACATATTTCAAGGGAATCGATAAACGTCAAAATACTGACATAGTAAAACTTGCCAAAATCGCTGTTGATTCTGGTGACATCGAATTGTTCAAAGAAGCGTTTCGAAATTCATCTCCCGATGCAAGAAAGCTATTTGATGCTACGTACCCAAATGAGCTGGATCAATTTACATTTGGTACCAAAGACAATTTGAAAATTGCAAAAGATATACTTGAAAAGGGCGAAGTCAGCGTAGCTACCGAAATCTATTTGCACAGCGGGATTTTCTCGTCTACTCAGCGCGGAGTAGATGCTGCCATCGACAAAATGACCCAAGCGCAAAGAAAAAGCTATTTTGCAGGCAAGGCGTTTGAACAGATGAAGCCGGAGGACATCGCCAAATTAACTGGTGTCGATAAAGAAAACTGGCTTTATTACAAGTCAATTAAAGAGCAGATGAAAGATGCACCACTAACTTATACAGCCTGGAAAGTGGCGCGCTGGGAAGATCGAATCAAGTATGGAAAAGAAGGGTCTTTAGTAACCAGACTGCTTGAGCATCAGGGCAATATCGTTAACAGTTTTGCCGATACTATAATCAGTACCAGTATAGACAATATGTCTGAAGCCGATTTCAAGCGTGCCCAGGATCCCTTGTCGGGTAAAGAATTCAGACAACAAGTTGAGCAAGCACTGCGTATCGTCGGTAAAAGCTCTGACGCTATCGCTCAGATAATGAAAGCCTATGATTCCAAAATTGGACTTTTAAAAGCTGAGCCCTGGACGATAGATCCAAAAGTAACATTCGAAAATTCAGTATCACGCTCTACTCTTGAAGCTATCGATCAGAAACGTGGATACTTTATGCCAGATCGGGCCGGTATCCTTGAATCTATCTTGAAAATGTCTAAATCAGAACAAGCTGAATTTTTACAAAAAGAACCACCAAGCAAATTCAGAACTGAGCTATTGAATGTGATCAATTCAACCTGGTCACTTCTAGAGCCAGATAGAAAATCGGCCCTGAGAATTCTTGCACGTCTTGATGAAACAAAAGAACTCAAAGCAGATGTGCTCGATAATATAACTATTCTTGCTGCAAAAGGTGCAAAAACAGCTGAATATGTCAAAGTCCTGGACAAGGCTTTCCAGGACCCAGACTTGTTATCGAAAATCAATAAGAACGATTCATTTGCTCGGGAATTGGTCGAAACCCTGCGTCTAAATGTTCCACCAGTAAATTTTGCAAGATATATCGAACCTTACCTGAAAACGGGCAAACTCGATTTTAAAACCAAGGCGACTTTGTTCGATAACATTTTCTGGTCGCACGACGATGTGCAAGGAATTTTGGATGCGATCAAAGACTCAAGCAAACAAGACCGTGCGGACATTATAAAAAATCCTGATACTATTTTGCCTTTCTTGAGCGAAGAGCAAAGAAATCTTGTAGTGAAAGTAGCAAAACAAGAAGGCGAAATAAAGCCCGAAGACAGATTGCGCGCTGCAATATTGACTGGAAAAGCCGAAGTTGTAAGACAGACTGCCGAAGCAATGAAACCGGAAGAGCGAATAAGCGCTCGCAGTGCCTACGAAAAAGAATTCAAATCGCAATTGTTGACTGACCTAATTCGAGTTGGCAAATTCGATGCTCAGATGGCAACTCGCTTATTCGAGCGAGCAAAATCTACTGAGCAACGGTTCATCGATGTCCAGGATGAGTTTTCTACTCGTATGGGAGGATTTTCTGAATGGTTCGTCGATTTATACGATGGATCTGGCTCACAAGCCTATAACAGGATGAACGAAGTTGTAGACGCTCTGAGCAAAGCTAAACTCTTGAACTCAAATCTTTCTGAGGAAGAGCAGAAAAGATTATTCGAGGGCGTTCGCAACGTGCTTGAAAACTGGCGTCAGTCAAGAAACGCAGGCGCTGAAGTAGTTGCTGATTTAGTTATAATGGCAGGCTCTGTATTATTAGCGTTGCCCAGTGGTGGCGCAAGTTTGACAGCGCTTGCAGCTACTTCAGTTGGGCGAGCCATACTAAAAACATTGCTAAAAAATGGTGCTACCAGATTAGCAACAGAAGCTGCTATTGCAGCAGCTCTAAGACCTGGTATTAAAGAATTGATTATGCAAGAAGACTACGACTTCTTCAGCAAAGAAGGCGGAGCTGATGCTGTAATTGGCGCTTTGAGTTTGTTATTGATGAGAGTAGGACCGCAAGAACTTGCAAAAGTCACAGGAATATTTTCAAAGCCTGCAAATGCTATTGCTCAAGATCTTTCAAAAATCGGAATTGAAACTGCAGGTCAAAAATTGCTCGAAGGTGAGATTCGACAATTCCTGATAAAGTCGCTGTTAGAAGGCGGAAAGCTCAACACCAGAGAATTAGCTGAGAAGCTTGCTATAAATCCTGTATTCAAAAAATTAGCAGAAGGACAAATAAACGCAAGACTGGCTCAAGTAGGAAAAGATGCAGCATTGAAAGCAATTCCAGTAGAGCAAATGGTATCAAGGATTTTATCGGATCCCAAGTTTTTGAGCAAATTAGAAACCTTACTAGAAGCTGGTCTGAAAAATTCGTTAAAAGATTTAAGTAAACTGTCAGTACTTGGTCAAAGACAGCTATTACAAACTAGCACCGGTGCGCTCACTGGTGGCGTAGACGGCTTGCTGCGTGGAGTAATGCAGTGGGATCGCAGTTTGTCTCCCGAAGAAAATATCCAAAACATAATATTGCAAACCACAATAGCTACCATATTTGGTGGAACATTCACTACTGCTTTTACAGCTCCAGGAAACATTTACAAAGGGCTCCGCCGGAGCACAGAGCCAATTTCACCCGAGCGTCGCATAGTTGACCGGACGAACCTGCCAGAAAGATTGAATCCCCCTGAGCTTAAGTTGCAAATCCCTTTTAAAGGTTTTAGCGAAGTCGAATTAGCTAAAATTACTCCCGATAAATTGATAGACTCGGGCTTTAAACAATTACCAAAAGTAGGTCCCAGTGAAATATTTATTCATCCAAGAAATGGTTCGATAGTTAAATTCAGCGACGGAAAAATTCGTCAAATAACAGACGTACACAAGAATACGTTCAAATTATCATATGACATATATGGTAACTTGTATTCAGTTTTAACTTCGCAAGATGTTCTATTCGAGCGCTTATTTCCTTCGCGATTTACCGACAGAGGTTGGCCTTTAAGTCGCACAGACCAGGGAGCTAAGCCCGTTGCTAAAGGATACGTGAGGCTGTATAAAGTTATCGACAGCACTGAAGAACAATCACTTTTCCTGAACCCAAAACCATTAACAGCTCAAGAAGAGCAATTACTAAAATCAATGAATCCAAAGAGTTTGTTGGATTATACTCCGGCAGAAAAGCTCGTAGATTTAAAAAGCAAAATAAATCATTTCACTCCTGATGTTCCTCATCCTAGAGATGGAAGATTTATATATGTAGATGTACCGCAGGCAAAATTCATTGAAATGCGCAACGAACTTTTGAATGGTTCCAAGAAGCTGGACACTTTTAAACTTCCTTTTGAATACCTGCATCAAGCGCGCGAAATTCATTTTTCACCTGGCAATCAATATAGACCTTCAGACCTCTGGGTAGTCAGAACCAAGAAGCCAGGGAACTCTCTTTATCACTTTGATTATATTCAAGGTAAGGCATTGAAATTTGCCGCAGATGGTCGCTTTTCTATAGAGGGTCTGCCTGATGTCAGCTTGATTCATCCGGAAAGAACTGTTATTCAGGGCAAATTTGAATTGATTCGTGTTGGAGCTTCTGAGCAATACACCAATATTTTGAGACAGCAAATCGATCAGTTACCAGAAATTTTGAAACATCACCTAGATGCTCGCAATATCAAAATTAGAGTGGTAAGAAGCCCTGAAGATCACTACACTCATATTGAATTGAGAGATAGAGCCAGAGGCTGGGGACGAGATACTCAAAATGCCGATACTCAAGCGCATTTTGATCATCGCACAAACGAAATTGTTATTTTCGAGAATAACCTGAAATCCCAACATTTATGGCACGCACTGCTTCATGAAAGCGGTCATATTTTAGACGTGACAAGCTCGGGATTAATAAGCAAGAATCCGCAATTCCTTCGTGCTTTCGCCCAAGATATTTTGAATATCGCAAAAAGCAGAACTCTAAGGGCGCAACTAAACGCAAAAGAAAATGGATACAATTACTACCTGCCTGAAGGTGGATATTTCCTTTCAAAATTCAAATTGTTGAAAGGTTCTCAAAAAGGTACCGAGGCAGCAAGAAGCGAACTGTTTGCTGAGATGACCTATGAAATATTGTCCGGCAAATACAGTCGCACCAATCCTGGCAGAATTGAGCGTCTATTCCCGACTTCTGCTGCATTTGTCAGAGCTGAATTGGAGAAATTGGGACTGGTCAAAGCAAGCAAAGTCTAGTTTTTGTTTTTTTTTGAGCTGGCATCTTAAGCGGAGCCTCTTAGTGTGAACATCTAACAATTGGTTAGAGTTGGACATACGCAAAACTTAGGAGTCCTTCTATCATGACATGAAATTAGCTCTTGGCAAGGCGGAATAGCGTTCCAGTCCCTCAAATCAATAAAGATTTGAGAAGACAGCCAAGCTGACAGTTGAAATCTTAGGCTGGAAAACGGTTTCATCTTAGCTGTCGCGCCTGCACAATTGGTATCCGTAACTTAGAAGTGATTACATGAACATTTTTAGCCGAAGCCTCTTTGCCATCTCGATTTGTCTCCTTGTGTTTTTCAACGAGTCTGCAATTGCTGCCGATTCGCAAATAAAACTTGTCCTGCAAGTCACGATTGATCAGTTGCGTGGCGACCTACCATTGCGTTTCAAGAAACGATTTGGCAAAGGCGGCTTTCGCTATTTGATGGACAATGGTGCTTATTATAGAAACGCATTTTTCGATCATGCAGACACAGAGACCGCCCCAGGTCATGCGACTCTTGTGACTGGTGGCTATCCCATGCAGCATGGTATCGCCAATAGTGAATGGTGGGACTATGAAAAGAAAAAAGTGGTGTATTCGGTTGAAGATGGCAACTATCCGATGCTAGGCGAAGGATTGCTGAGCACGTCGGGAACGACCACCACCGAAAAAGGACGTGCACCAACAAATCTTTTATCCACTACCATTGGCGATGAAATTTCACTTGCAAGCGAAGGACAATCCAAAGTTATAGCTATTTCGGGCAAAGATCGAGGCGCCATTATACCTGGTGGCAAACTCGGCAAAGCCTACTGGC
>CAZFKB010000158.1:0-5666 GCA_964519785.1 uncultured Candidatus Obscuribacterales bacterium
CTAATCCCTGTCTCAGAAGGTCGATGTCGGACCGCCTTCATACCATTTTCTTTTTGTCTCACATCTACTGCATTGCGTAGTATTCAAAACCGGACTGATTCGCCACAACGCCCAAAATTCGTAATGTGGGCAACAAGGGCTTGACTTATTAGACCGACCGGTCTATTCTAATAACAACGGACCCCAATTCAACGCAGGCAACGCAGATCAAATCTGCGGCAGGCGCGTGCTTCTGGCGTCCACCTGCGAGGTGCTCATCATGAATCCGACAATAATCTATCTCAAAAAACGATTTCAACACATACTCCTGATTGCTTTAGCTTTATTGATGCAATTACTTTTGGCTTCTGCAGTCAAGGCTGAGACCAGATGTTATTCTTCCGCTCCCACTCTGATAAACAAAGCTGCCAACGCACCAAAGGCAGTTGCTATCGCTATTCACGGATTCGGGCTTCACAAGGGTTCTTATCAAGCTTTTGCCCAAGAAATGAAAAAAAGAAATATCACTACCTATGCAATAGACGTTCGTGGATTCGGAGACTGGCAGCGATTCTGCCCATATCGCGCTTTGAATTTCAAACGCGCCATTGAAGATATAGATCAGCTTGTAAGCTTAATCAAAACGAGCTATCCAGGCACGAAAATATACATTGTGGGCGAATCCATGGGAGGTGCAATTGCACTATCCTATGCGTCCAGTCATGAAGGAAGTGTCGATGGCGTGATTGCTTCAGTGCCGGCTTATGCCCGCACTCAAGGTACTGGTTCCAATTTTCTTGTAGCTGCAAAATATTTTTTAAATGCTGGAGGACATATCAACGTCGATAAAAGTGTCGTGCGAAGAGCGTCTTTAAATCAAGCTCTGCGTAATACCTGGAGAAACGATAAATATGCCAGACTGCAATTTTCGCTTTCTGAATTGATCCGCTTTAACAGATTCATGAAACACGGCATCGAATTTGCAAAATCGATCAACGACACACCAGTGCTGGTTCTTCAAGGAAAATTAGATCGATTGATCAAACCTATTGGCACAACCAAATTGTTCAAAGAACTAAAAACTCAAGACAAAGAGTTAGTTGTTTTCGAACAAGAAGAACATCTGCTTCTAGAAGAAAAAGAAGTGAGCAGAAATGTCATCGCCAAAATCGATCGATGGATAGACCAACACCAAAATTCAAACCTGGTTGCCACTTTGCACTAAGGCTAAAAAAAATAGTAGTCAGCTGATAAGTTGACTTACAATATCTGGATAACTGCCCCCCAGTCAGGAGGTCGTAAAGACCAGATGAGCGACAATTCAATGTCAGCGTCAGCCACTCAAATAAAATACGAAAACACACTTGAATTTGCCCGATCGATGGACGAGCAAGATGCGCTCAAACATTATCGAAACGAGTTTCTATTTCCCAAAATCGAAGGCAAACAGTGTCTTTACTTTGCTGGCAATTCGCTTGGCTTACAACCTAAAAAGGTTCGTCAATTCATTGTCGAAGAGTTAGAGGATTGGGAAAAATGGGGCGTTGAAGGACACTTTGAAGCGCGCCATCCATGGCTTCCTTATCATGAATTTTTGACCGAATCGACTGCGCGCTTAGTTGGTGCTAAACCAGAAGAAGTCGTGGTAATGAACACTTTGACAGTCAATCTCCATTTGATGATGGTGTCATTTTACCGACCCGATAAAAAAAGATTCAAAATATTGGTTGAGGGTGGCTCGTTTCCGTCTGACAAATATGCAGTCGATTCGCAAGCGCGCTTTCACGGATTCAATCCTAAAGAGGCTGTAGTCGAGCTCTGGCCGCGACCAGGCGAGAAGACTTTAAGACACGAAGATATCATTGCAAAAATCGAAGAACTCAATCACTCGCTTGCAGTCGTGATGCTAGGCAATGTGAACTATCTAACTGGTCAGGCATTCGATCTGAAAAACATCGCCGCCGCCGCGCACAAAGCAGGTGCTTACTGTGGAACGAACCTGGCTCATGGTGCTGGAAATTTGCATTTGAAATTACACGACTGGAATCTTGATTTTGCCATGTGGTGCTCATACAAATATTTAAATTCCGGTCCTGGATCACTTGCTGGATGCTTTATTCATGAGCGTCATCTGGGACAGAAAGATATTCCACGCTTTGAAGGATGGTGGGGAACAAATAAGAAAACTCGCTTTCAAATGGGTCCGGACTTCGACCCGATTCCCACAGCAGAAGCCTGGCAGCTGAGCAATCCACCAATATTTCAGTTGGCCGCTTTGCGAGCATCAATGGAATTATTTGATCAAGCTACAATTGGCGAATTGCGCAAGAAAAGCGAGATTTTAACTGGTTATCTTGAATTTTTGCTCGAACAGATGAGTAGTTACATTCAAATAACAACTCCCAAAGACAAGACTCAACGCGGATGTCAGCTCAGTGTCACCGTATGTGGTGACGCCAAAGAACTGGTTAGAGACCTCAGTAAGAAAGGGGTGATCTGCGATTTTCGCGAGCCAAACATAATAAGGCTTGCGCCAACGCCACTTTACAACAATTTCGAAGATGTTTTTGAGCTCTACAAGGTACTTAAAAGCCATTCATAACATCAAAAGATGTCAGTATAAGCTAGATTCGCGAGTTATTAAAAGCCTTATTTAATAAGACTTCGCGGTGTTTTTTATACTTTCTCTTAGCTTCTTTTAGTTCAAAGCTTGATTCAAAGCGCTTGTAAAGCTTAGAGATAATCACATTTCTTATTTTCTCTTGAAGTTTTAACTCTCTACACCAAATACTCTAGAATGCCTGAAGTTCCGCTTTTGAAAAGACTTTTCGGTCTTTCGAGGCGCAATAACCTCTAGCAAAGAAAGGAGATCTAACATGTGGAGCAAAACCCAACAGCTCCGCTCGCTTGGAATTTCCAAAGTCGCCGAACATGCCGGAGTCCAAGAATACCGTCTCGATGCAAATGGCCTCAGAATATTGCTTGTGGAAAACCACAGCGCGCCTGTCTTCGTCCATCTCATCCTCTTCAAAGTAGGTGGAGCAAACGAAGGCGCCGGGCAGTCCGGATTTGCACACCTCCTTGAACACTTGAAGTACAAGGGGAACAATTTCGACGAAACATTGAACCGTTTTGGCGCTGACAACAACGCCAGCACCGGGCTCGATGTGACCGACTATCATGTCATCTCGCCAAGCGAGCATCTTGAAACCGTCATCAAGCTGGAAGCTCTGCGCATGCGCAACTTACCGTTCACTGACGGCGATCACAGCGCGGAGGTCAAAGTAGTTCTTGACGAAATTGCCAAGTACAAAAAAGACCCCGACGACGCTTTGACCGACAAATTGATGGCGAAAGCCTTCAAAGTCCATCCTTATCGCATTCCGGTCCTTGGTTCGCCCAAGGACTTGAAAGCGAGTACCGCCCAGCAGCTGAAGGACTTTAACGACACCTTCTACTGGCCCAACAATGCCACAGTTATTCTGGTCGGTGATTTCGATAGCCTTACTGCGTTGTCTCACATCAAGCAGTATTACGGCGTTTTGCCCGCTTCGCCTGGACCCGTTCCCACAGTCGATGTGGTGGAACCGGCTCAGACTGCTGAGCGGCGCTTCACCTTGAAATGGAAGGATGAAATCGATCCTCGAGTGGTTATCGGATATCGCATTCCCGAAGCTACTCACGAAGATACGGCTGCCCTCTCGGTTCTAGCTTATGCGCTAGGCTCGGAAGAAAAGCCAGATTCGATTCTGTACAAAACCTTGATTGAAAGCGAAAAGGCTTCTGAAGCCAATGCTGTCAATCGAGAGTCTGTTCATCCGGACCTTTTCCATCTCACAGCCACCTGCGAAAGCGATGTCTCGCCTGATGAGGTCGAGGACTTGCTGCTCGGCTGTATCGAGCACTACAAGACGAACTTGATTGATGCCGATTTGTTGAAGAGCATCAAAACATTCGCTCGCAAAGACACGGCTATCAAACGCGACGATTTGAAATCCTTCGCCGAATTCCTGGCGGAGAGTCAAGCTTGCGTTAATTGGCAGTGGCGTTTCCAGGTGCCAGACTTTATTGACGCTGTTACACCCGACGACGTCATGCGAGTCGCAAAGACCTATTTCACAAAGGCAAACCGTGTAGTGGGACATCTTGTCGCACCAAATACGGTGACAGAATTTGCCCCTGAGTCTCACGACGAAGCATTGAATCTCGAGCCGAACCTCGCACGCAATGCCGACCAGATCGCAAATCTGGTGTCAGGAGGCGAAAAGACGAGATTGAGCTTCAGCTTTGAAAAGCGCGTCAAAAGAACAATCTTGCCAAACGGTCTGACCATTGTCTCGATGTCCACACCGGGCACCGGGACCGTGAGTTTGAGCGGATTCACAAGAGCAGGCGAATTGCACGCTCCATGCGGACAGTCGATGATTCCCGAAATCGTAGCTATGTCGCTTGCCAACGGGACAGAACATCTGAGTAAAGACGAAATCTCGAAACTCTGTCATGAGATGGACTCCTTGCTCGATTTCGACATCGGCGAAACCTGTACGAAATATACAGGCACTGTGGTTAAGGAAGATCTGGGCAACTATCTTTCCCTCATTGGCGAGGTAATTACCAAGCCCGCTTTCAAGACCCGTGATTTGCGTCTGACCAAAACACGTTTCAAGACTGCACTCAAGGACTGCGCCAAAGATACTGCAGAAGTGGCAATACTGGCTTTCAATCAGGCTCTCTATCCGCCTGGCCATTTGATGCGCAGACCTGATTACGATGAAGCCCAGCGCGAGTTGGCTTCAATCGACCGCAATGATCTGGTGCAATTTCACCAGAAATACTGGACTCCAAGCGCCACGGTGCTTGCAATAGTCGGTGATTTCGATGCCGACAGAGTGCTGGATTATGTTCCTGATTCACTAAAGAACTGGTCCGGTCCACACGCCGTAATCCTCTCGGCTCCAGTGTTTACGCTTCCGTCGATGTCCCAACGTATTGATGTCAAAATGTCCGGTCAGGACAGACCTGACATCGTAATCGGTCTGCCGGTCGAACTAGACTGGCATTCAAGCGACATAGCCGAAGCAATAATCGCCAACTCTCATCTTGGTGGAGACACTATGATGGGGCGTCTTGGCAAAGTGGTGCGCGATACCCATGGTCTCACCTATGGTATCGTCTCCGCGTTTGGTGACCTCTTTCTCAAGGGTGGCGTCTGGGATATCCAGTTTGCAACCAAAGATTCTGACGTTGACAAAGCACTCGCACTGGTCGACCAGGTCTGGCGGAAGTTCTACTCCAACGGCTTGAGCGAAGAGCAATTGATTCGCGAGAAATCGAATGTGAAAGGCAAGTTTGCCATCAGCATGTCGAGCACACTGGGGCTTGCTAATGTACTTGCAAATAACGAGTACACCATGCACGGCTTGCAGTGGCTGGACGACCACAGCACACGATTCGACAAAGTCACCGTCGATAGTGTAAATGCTGCAATCAAAAAGCACTTCGATATGAGTCGTTCCGTCACTGTGGTGGCTGGAATATAGTAAGAGCGAAAGCGGTGGAACATCGGTTAAACCCGGTGTTTCCGCCGCTTTGGCTTTACCAAAGATTTCACTATATTATTTAGTAAATAAAGAAAACCCGCATAATTCACGAGAGTGATACTAAAGTAAGTTGAAATGCCCTGTCAT
>CAZFKB010000159.1:0-5630 GCA_964519785.1 uncultured Candidatus Obscuribacterales bacterium
GGGCTATTACACAGACCGTGAGCCAGAGCACGATCAGAAAATAAAATTGGTTATGACCTTGTCACCTGGTCCAAAAGCTGCATGGGCATTTAGCGCAGAACCTGCTGCTGATCAAATGCTGATGAAAGGTATTGAACTTCGCTTAAACGAACTGCCACTACCCGAGGTGACTGGTGAAGTGAAGGTAGAGATGGAGTTTGAGGTGGGACCTAAGGAAAGTTAGAGCGCCTAAGTGAGTAAATTCTGTTTTTTAGTTGTCATAGTGCTGCTCACTACAGGTGTTTCTTTTTCGGCAGCACAAGCGGAAAGCTCGCAAGCCGAGTTATTGGAGCCAAAGCCTGGAACTAATCTCTTCGGACGCAGAAGTATGTATGAATGTTTGATCAATTTGGTCAAGGCTGGCCAGGATATCAGCAAATATGCGCCTGAATATAAGGCGCTCGAAAAAATGGCAGAAGCAAACGCCAGTGAAAAGAGTATAACTGATGCGATCGAAGCGCTTAGCGATAGTTATTCCGAGGAATTCGCTAATATGGGCGAAGAGGGATTATTTGTCGATCAATTCTATGGTCCTGGACCTAAGACTCAACTCAGCAATGCTATCGAAAATGAGATGCGTCCGAAGTGGAAACCAAATCTAAAAAGCGAAGATATTATTGAAGTATGCTTTACGCTTAATCCAGATGGTAGCGTTTCTGACATTCATGACCACTATAAAAATGCGCAGGCTGTGAGTCAGATCGATTTAGCTCGTATTAAGAAGTTCCTTGCTACAATCAGTCATCCATCGACATTTAGCTATCCAGTACCAATGCAAGTATTTCTTGATGATGAGCTCAAGAAATTCGATATTCATTTCACGTATCTCTGCGATGAGTTGTACTATCTTGCATTCGAACGGAAATTGCAGAAAATTTTTAGTGATAATTTGCCTTCCATGGACGGACGAGTATCAGTAGATTTCCAGATAGCCCCCGATGGAAAATTTATTATCGACGACATGGTACAGACCGCTGGGTCACCGGAATTCTTGAAAAGTGTTAAAACCACTATTGCGAGACTTTCTAAATTCAGGCCGATGCCTGATGGCGCTGCCGATAGAAACGATCGAACCATCGTTTTCAAAAAAGGAATGCACCCACAATTAGACCGGCAGGACTTAAAGAATTTTTCTGATGCCATGGCTGTAATTGATTTTGGCCTTGATACAGCAAAAAAACAGAGAGCTGGAATAGCTGTCATGCAGCATTTACGCGATGATATTAAAGCCGACTTCGATAAAGGTGTAAAGATGCACGCTCTTATACCAAGATTGAAGAAATTGAATGAGGCGATTGTTCAGCAGCTCAGATTTGCAACCGCTTACAATGACGGAACCATAGAATTTCTTAACACGAATACCCATGTTTCGCCTGAAGGCGGGCGTTTCATGAAGAACCTGCAAGATACTATTTATAGGTGTTGGCAGCCTCCCAAAAGGTTGGTGAATAGCCAGATAACTGTTTACTACGAGATGCAGAAAACAGGCACTATCAGTGGCGCAAAGATAGTCACTTCTTCTGGTGACTCTGCTATGGATGCGTCCTGTCTTCAAGCTTTTTCTAGGTTGCCAAAGATGCTACCGCCACAAAGTCTTTTCACAATCAAGAACAGTGTTCCTGTTCAAATAACTTTTGCTTATGACGCCAACCGACGCAGGTAGAAGACTTCGCTCGCGAGCTATTTCTACAGCGGGATTATAAGAAGTAATGATTAGATGTGAGGGCTGAATGAATTCATTGAACGACAGAATTAACCGATTTCTAGCCGCAGACGTATTTGCTGTGCTTGGCGCAAGCCAGGATCATAACAAGTATGGCTACAAGGTGCTTAAGTGCTATTTGCAGAACAAACGTCGAGCAATTCCGATCAACCCTAATGAGACAGAGGTTTTGGGACAAACTGCATATCCGAATCTTGCATCGCTACCAGAGCCTGTCAAATCTATTTCGATAATTACTCCACCAACAAGAACCGAAAGAATTGTAGACAATGCTATCGAGCATGGTGTCACTAGCATTTGGATGCAGCCTGGCGCCGAATCTGCTCTTGCCGTAAAAAAGGCTCAGGATGCTGGAATCGATGTTATTTATGGAGGACCTTGTGTTCTTGTTGTACTGGGATATCGCGAGTAAATTAAATGCGCAATAAAATGTTAATCGCTATTTTAATAACGCTTTTGTTACTGATAGGAAGTATTGTTCTCATTGTAATGTCGTTTGCCGATGACGAAAAACTCAAAGACGCATTGCGAGAGGCTGGTATTGATGAAGTTTCGCAAGAAGTCTATACCGACAGATCAATTGCCCGAGGCCAAGTTATAACCGAACAGGATGTTTATGAAAATCAAATTCCTGTAGACGAGGCTCGCGCGGAAGCGTTTCTTTGCAAAGAAGACGTTATCGGAAAACGCACTGTTGGAGCGATGGAACCTGATCAGCCTCTTACTGTTCAAGATTTAGGCTTGCGCAAGGAAGATGTTTTGAAGAATGAGATTGAAAGGCTCAAGAAACGCAGACCGAGATCAAATGAAGTTTGTTCGCATTTGGCCGATACTAAAGTAAGGATTCCTGTTAAATTTTTGTATAGGGCAACCCGCGATATTCCTGAAGGTGAGCGAATAAAGGAAAGTGATATCGAAACGATTCCTGTTGCTGAGCACAATACCAAAAATTGCATAGGCGATGTCAGGCTTGCGGTGAATCATATGGCTAAATATGGCATAGAGAAGGACCAGTTTTTGTATCATCATTATTTAGTTACTGTAGGAATCGAGGAAGAAGATGCTTTTGTAGCAACGCGCGGTTTGAAGCCTGGCGAAGTAGTAAAGCCTGACGACGTCGCTAAAAAGCACTTGGAAAAAAACATGTGCTCAGCTAATGCCATTCTGGAAGAGAATCTGATTACCGGCTCGATAGTCGTGCAGCCTATCGCAAAGGACCAGGTCTTTAGAGTTATTGATTTGCAAGCGTCGACAGAGAAATAAATTCGTTAGGGCTGTGCTGATCCTTTGAACTCTGCATCAAGTTTTTGATCCAGGTTGTCGACTGCTTCCTGTCCTGCAAGGTCAATTAGGTGTTGTCGATAAATGACTAACTGCTTTTCTTGCTGTTCTATTTGGTTTTGAGGGGCAGAATCTATTTTGGCTTTGAATAATTTCTTGCGGCTGATTTTGTATTCGCGATAATGACCTATTATTTTGTCTCCGGTATTGCGAAGCATGTTATAGAGCATGATTTGCTCTGCCTGAGTTATATTCGTTTTCTTGGCTCGATTACTTTCAGATGTTCCGAGTATCTGCGAAAAAACGTTGAAAGAAAGTTTCTGACTGTACGATTGATCAGACATTGTACCGTCGATTCGCTTAATGCCATATTTACTTCCGCTTGAAGGTAATTTGTATGATGGAGTTTTATTTGGATTTGAGATTTGCGGATAGTCAGGCTCAAGATGCGGTTCGGTGAGAGCTAAGCCGCCCGAACTCGCTTGTTTCATCAATATTGTGCATAACTTTGACGGATCTTGTGATGGTGCTAGTTTTGCCAGAACGAAATTAATATCTGGTGAATTTTGCAATGCAGCTTCGAATAATGCTTCAAGTTGTGCATGTTCTACTGAAGTTTCTTCGTCTTTGCTCGCCATTTCGCTCGTGATACTTTCATTCAGGTTTCGAACCGCCTCTTCGCTTGTTAGCTCGACGAGAAATTTTCTAAATTTGGTTATAGTTTCTCCAACTTCATTTAGTTCTTTCTGTTTCTTCTTCAAAAGATATTGAAATTCGATTTGTTCAGCTGGATCTTTTTCGCTAATTCTAACGGACATTTTTTTTAAATCTTCAAAATCGTCGTTTGCATTTTTGAGTTTCTTCCGAGCTAATTTGTAATCGCGATAATGACCAACTACATGGTCAAGAGTACTTCTAATTAAGTTGTAGAATTCATGCACCTCCGCACTCGAAATTATCGCCTTTGTGTTTTCGACGATATTGGGATTTTTGAGCAATCTTGCGATGCTATGGAATTGATTGTCGGGCAGAACGGGCGTTGAATAGTCTCCGCCGTAAGCTCCAAAGCTTGGTCCAATCGTGTTGCCAGAGCCGATACCAGTATAAAGCCCGTTATTTACGATGGCGTCGATAAATTTTAGTATCTTCGCCCGATGTCCTGATGGAATCAATTTCTTCATCATCAATTGAAACTCAGGAGACTTATTCAATGCCACTTCCCAGAGCATGGACATTTGTTGCTTCTCGATTTTTTGCTCAAGAGATAGTTTCGCTGGATCTTCATGGGGAGCCTGCAAAGTCAGAGGTGAGGCGTTAACTGCTTTGGCGTTATCGTGTTGGCAGTAAGCTTTTTGTCCGGTTGTAAAAGACAGCAGAAGTGCTGCAAGAAAATACTGCAATTTCATTATCGCAAGTTCCAAACTATTTGAGAAAGTCTATTATATTTGATTTGCAACCTATTTAAGCAAGACCTTGCCTGTCTTTGAAGTTCTGGCGCCACTTTTCTCTGTTTAGACCATTAGATGGATGTTTCGTTTTTGAATCTACTCTTTTGCCTAATTGTATTGGTGCTGCATCAAGTCAAAAAGAAGCATGGGAACACTTTATTCATCATGTAGATGACACTTACATTGAATATTTAGAAGGCCGACTTGCAAGTTATGCTTATCCTGGCAGACCCTCCAAATCGCTTTTTCCAATATCTGTTCGGGTTAAAGAGCATACTAAAAAAATAATTGCAGAGGTGGCGGAAGAAATCGAATGCAGTCAGGGAGAATTTATTGACTATTTGGTGGCGTATTGGGAAGCTGGAAGAATTCTTACTAATAAAAATTCTCAGAAAAAGCGCAGGAAATAAAATTCAAATTCGCTGCAACTCTGTTCTCAAATCTTCTAGCAATTGTTCTACCGATGGCAGTACGCCTTTGTCTGACGGTAAGAAAAAGATGCAGGGCATGATTCCATCTTCTTGTAATTCGGGCAATAAATCTTCCATGAATTCGAACAGATTTATTGGCTTCGCTTCGTTATCGTCCCAGCCTGTTTCGATGCACATTTCTGCATACACCTTTTCTGGCCAAACAGGGAAGACTTCCTTGCCATCATCGGTTCCTGCAAGTGCCCAGCCTTCGTTGAAGAGCCCCCATAATTCTTCGTTTTTTGCCACTTCTCTGATGAAATAATCGTAGCGTTTAGGACCAGAGAGTTTGAGCGTCTCTTCGACTTGTTTTTTATAATCGTTCACTTTTCCCCCTGTTTTACCTTTGTGACATTTTTCTTCTATGGGTTTTAACCCTGTTAAAAATTAAAAAGTTAAATGAAAGTTTTATGGGAAGAAAAGCTTTCATCTTACGCTGGCACCAAAAGACACTGATCAAATTGCTGTGAGATTATTTCTTAGAAGTGTTACCTGTCGCCGCGTTGCTTGTCGGGGCTTTGCCCGAGGGCGGGTTGCCAGCCGCTGCGTTGCCCGACGCGCCAGCGGGAGCCGCTTGGGGCGAAGCCTGAAACAATCTTGTTATTCCGCTTCCCGGCACCATATTTGCTGTTTTGTAATAAGCAATAGATGACCAATGCTCTTCCAATT
>CAZFKB010000160.1:0-5569 GCA_964519785.1 uncultured Candidatus Obscuribacterales bacterium
CAAAAGTACTTGAATAAATGTCTGGGTTTACAGCACGATTATTTCGTTTCTTCTTGCCGTTTTCATCATAGACGCCAGGATATAACTCAGCAGTTCCATTTTGAGCCGAGTTATTTTTCTTCTTGCCGTTTTCGTCATAGACGCCAGGATATAACTCAGCAGTTCCATTTTGAGCCGAGTTATTTTTCTTCTTACCGTTTTCGTCATAGACGCCAGGGTAGATTTCGCTTGCACCATTTTGAGCGGATCTGTTTTTCTTCTTGCCGTTTTCGTCATAGACGCCAGGGTAGATTTCACTAGCACCATTTTGAGCGGATCTGTTTTTCTTCTTACCGTTTTCGTCATAGACGCCAGGATAAATTTCAGCAGTGCCATTTTGTCCAGACTTGTTCTTTCTTCTGGCATCACTGTCATTTGCGCCAGAGAAAACATCTGGTGCAGCTCCAGATGAGCGTGATTTCTTGTTTTGAGAATTTTCATCGCCAATATAAATATCTGGAGCGAACTCGCTGCGATTTCTTTCATTCTTATTTCTTTTGCGATCAGTCATTGGAAATGCAGGTTGTGGCTCACCATCATTTGTGTTGAGAGTTTCTTTTTTGCTCTTCTTGCCAAAACCAAAATCAAAATTTGGAATAGAAAAACCTGGTTCATTTTTCCGTTTGCGTTCTTTCTCGCGTTCGTCAGTGTCATCGGCTAGAACCGAGACGCTCGCGAAGCCAAAGAGTAAGCATGCTAATATGCTGGCCTTAAGCCAGTATTTAGCATTTTTACTATTAGGCTTCTTGACGAAGTTCACTTATTTACCTCCCTTTTGGGTCGCTTCACTTACGGCCATTTCGGATTTTTGCATGATTTGCGAAACCATTTCACCAGCTTTGAAATCGAATGGATTGAATGGAACGTACATCAGAATCACAATGAAGGCGACAAATATGATCATTTCCCATTCACAATATGGATTGTATTGACCAATCTCTTGCAGCCATTCGATTCGGGTCTGTGCCGCAAGCAGCACTGTGCTCCACCAGAAACGCCATAAGCCGACATTCACAACACCGTCTACCCACACTGCAAATATTCGACTGAACAAAGATCCCACAGCGGCTGGCCAGGCAAAGAATGCTGCGGCAATTGGACCAAATAAAAGAAGATAACACATCATAGTTATTTGAAATGCTGATAGCATCACAAGTCCAAATGCAGCCGACATTGCAGAAAGATTGACCAGAGTCTGGAGCATTACAGTTGCTTCTGATTGAGGCTCTACACCAGAGTCTTTTTCTGAACCTTCGGAAAGTTTACCCAATACTTTGAACATGCTCGGGTGCATTATTTGTTCTTTCTTGTTAGCTTCAGGGGCTCTGAAAACCTGCTCGTCAGCCCATTCATAAAGGAGCTGTTCGTTTATGTGTCGTTTGACTTCGTAGGTCATTGAATTGCCGATATCAACCGCGTAGCTGACGATGAGCTGAGTTGCAGGAATCAGGAAAATTGCAACAAGTGATTTTTGAATACCTACAAAGGGAGACACAGTGTCTTCGTCGTTTTGAGACTGCAAAATGCCCGAACTAACCAGTCCCTTCATTTGAGACATTACCGCACCAGGCAGGATCAAAAGCAAAGCTATTTGAAGATAGACTCGCTTGTACATTTGCATGACCATCCAGATTGCATTTTCATGCACTTTCACTGGATCTTTGGCACTGCAAGGTTGACCAGCACCTTCATTTGCGACATTCAACAAATGGCTTAAGTGCAGTTCGAGCATCGATTCCCAGGCCGGGTTGAATGCATCTCCAAAGGCTTCACCAGCACCTTGAGCACCACCCCTCATTGAGTTTTTACCTTTCTCGAAATTAGGCTGGGGAGAAGAATTTCGGTCAGCGTTTTGTTTAACTGGCTTTTGTCCGTTTAAGAGTCCATTTATAGCTTGTTGAGGACCACTCATCTTCTCGTCAGTGTTTTGATTTTCCTTATGACACTGAGTTTCTTGTTTCGATGGACATTTAACCATAGCCATTTTGGGATCGTGCTCGCGGAAACAATCTGGTCCGCAAGTATATGAATCTCGCATTTTGTCGGCTGTTTTTTTAGTGTGATATTTCTTTTGTTGTTTTCCGCCCTGTTTTGGCGTTGGTTGAGATTGACCATCTTTATAATGCTGGTTTTGGTTTTGCGGGGTGGCGACAAACATGATGTGAACGCGCGGAATTCTCTCTCCCTGGTTCTTAGATTGAATAATATAGGGAGGGAAAGATGTACCGGCTTTTTCTACATCCTGGAAGGTGCTCATACTGTTTGGACCACCAAGAATACTTTGTCTATCTCCGCCGCAAGTTTTGCCGTGGAATTTAGTAGCCCCGTGCAAATTGGTTTTTCCCGCACGATCGACAAAATAGCCTCTGGCATCAGCGTTTGTGCATGTGAGTATCACAATACCCAAAAGGCTCAGTATAAGAAGAGCAAATTTATTCATATTATTTGCCTCCTTTTTTCTTGGCGTCTTCAGCAGTTTCATTAACTGCTTGTTCAGCCTTTTGCATGATTTGAGCAACCATTTCTCCAGGTTTGAAATCGAACGGATTGAATGGAACGTAAGTAAGAATGGTGACAAAGGCAATAAACATAATTAGTTCCCACTCGCAAAATGGGTTGTACTGTCCCATTTCTGTAAGCCATTCTATTCTGGTTTGTGCTGCAAGGAGTACCACGCACCAGAGAAAGCGCCACAACCCCACGTTTACTACAGCATCTAACCAGATGGCAAAGACTCGCATGAATAGCTGACCCACAGTCGCTGGCCATGCATAGAAAGCTGCCGCAATCGGACCAAGGAGCATTAGATAACTCATCATTGTTATCTGAAATGCACACATCATGACCAATCCAAATGCTGCTGACATACCAGCAAGGTTAGCCATCAGTTGAAGCATTATAGTAGCTAGAGACTGAGCTTCTACTCCAGAGTCTTTTTCTGAGCCTTCAGCCATCTTGCCTTGTTTTTTTGTGGGTGCCTTGATTTGTTCTTCTTTGTTGTCTTCTGGTGCTCTAAAGACTTGCTCGTCAGCCCATTCTGAGATCAAGTCTATCGATACGTGTCGCTTCACTTCGAAATTCATCGAATTTCCGATATCAACTGTATAACTGACGATGAGTTGGGTGCACGGAATGAGGAATAGTGCAATCATTCCTCTCAAAATTCCAACAAATGGCGAAACCGTATCTTCATCGTTCTTGGACTGAAGAATTCCTGAACTGACTAGACCTTTAACCTGGGTCAGCACCGCCCCTGGTAGCAAAAGAAGCAAGCCTATATTGATATAGACTTTTTTATACATTTGCATGACCATCCAGACAGCATTTTCGTGAACTTTTACAGCTTCACGACCACCGCAAGGTTGTCCGGCATTTTCGTTTGCAACGTTGATCAAATAACTCATGTGCAGTTCGAGCATCGCTTCCCAACAGGGATCGAATGCGTCAGCGCAGGCTTCGGAGGCCCCTTGCATTTGTCCTTGCTGTTGATTTTGACCTTTTTGATTGCTCGGCTGAGGGCTTTGCTTCATATTTGATTCGTGCTGTTTAACTTTTGCCATAGTCACAGCGTCAGACTGAGGAGTCTTGTCGCCAGTTGTATGGTCATCTGGGTTGAGCGCATCTTTAAGCTTTTTGCCAATCATGCTGTCGGGGGTCCACATCTTTTTCACGGGATCCCATTTGCGATGCACCTTTTCATTCAGGAGCTTGTGTCCATAAAGTCCTGCATCGGGCGGATTATGCTGAAACCATGGCTGGTTCTTTTTGCCACCGACCTTTTGATCAGGTTGTGATTTTCCGTCTTTATAGTGCATGTTCTGATTGATAGGAGTGGCTACAATCATGATGTGAGTTCGCGGAATGCGTTCACCACCCGGTTTCGACATGACGATGTACGGAGGAAACTGGGTATTTGCTTTTTCTACATCCTTATAGGATGAAAGATTTGGACCTCCAGCAATGTCTACAGCTTGCTTACCTTGAGATTTTGTTTGACGCTTCGTAGCGTGAAACATATTTGTGTCTGCCAGCATTTTCTTGAATCTGTGCGCTTCTCCAGGCGAACAGCAAGAAAGCCAAACCATGATAGTTGCTAATAAATAGCAAAAAACATGATTTGACCTTACGGTTGAACGCATTATGACCTCAAAGCCGAACCGTCGTTCAGCAATTTCGCGAAATTGGCCATTGTTGTTTAGTAAAAGGGTCTTGGAATGAAAAGGGCGGGCTGGAGGGAGAACCAAGACCCTGCTTGATGGCGACATGTCAAGTGTAGGTTCCATTTGTGAACTTTTGGTACCCGCCTGTCAAGTGTAGATTAAAATAGTGCATTTTGGGGACATTTCAATATAATCAAAGTTAGAACTTTGACTGTATTCTTTATGCCTTCGCCGGACTCAGCTTAACCCAACTCACGAATGAATAATTATCGGAACTTGTCTCGCGTTAGAAAAATAGCTTCAGCAGCTATTTTGACAGGTCTTACTCTTGGACTTATGACTGCTTGTTGGAATCAAGAGAAGACCGAAGAGACTGTTCCAATCATTAATCCAGATGGAAATTCCACAGTTACGGCTCCGCTTCAAGAACGAACCACGAATGATACGGATCCTGATACTGGCAAATATTTTGTAAGACCTGCACCAATGCTCAGTCTGCAATTTGGTCCTAAATGGAAAACTCAAGGACAAGAAAATCCTCAAGAAGAAACCAAAATGCAGAGAATGCCAAACGGCATTTTATACAGGGATATTTTAGTTGGATACGGCATGGCACCAAATCTTAGAGCAACAGTGCTGGTGCATTATATTGCCTATAACTCGGACGGAAGTATTTTCGACAGTTCAGTCGATCGAGGAATGCCTCTGGTTTTTACGCTTGGAGACCACCAGGTGATGGCAGGTCTGCAGGGCGGATTGATTAATATGCACGTAGGCGGAGTGCGCAAAGTTATTGTTCCTAGTAAATTTTGTATCGGAAAATTAGGGAAAAAGACTGTTCCAAAACTGAACAAGATGACGATGATGCTTCGTTTGCTGAGTGTTGATCAAAATTATGAATCTTCGCCGCCCAGAGAAGATCCAAATGAATCACAGCAAGCTTCTGATGAATTCTTCAAAAAAGAATATGAAAAGCAAGGAATAGATACGTCAGGAATGGATCCCAAAAACTGGAAATTCGATCACTAATTTTGTTGTTGCTCTATTTCAGCCAGTTTTGCATAGAGTTCTTTTTCTTTGTCAGACGGGTTATCTGGAACGCTTATTTTTACTTTGACCAGAAGATCGCCTGTTGTTGTTTGTTTCAGCACAGGTAAACCTCTGCCTTTCAATCTTAGTGTACGACCAGATTGAGTCAGTGCAGGTATTTTTAATTTGACCGGACCATCAAGTGTCGGCACGGAAGCTTGACCTCCGGTGACCGCTACACCTGGTTTTAGCGGTACTTCGCAAACCAGATTGTCACCATCTATGGTGAAGTCTGTGTGCGGTCTTACCTTAATTCGCACAATCAGATCGCCGCGTCCAGT
>CAZFKB010000161.1:0-5502 GCA_964519785.1 uncultured Candidatus Obscuribacterales bacterium
CAATAGCTAGCCGTACACACACTCCACAGAAAGCCGTAGAAGAAATGCTTCAGGCTCTCACCGATGTAGTAGTTGAAACCGTTGCCAAAGGCGACCGTGTCACCCTGGTCGGATTTGGTACTTTCGAACGTCGCAGCCGCAACGCTCGTGAAACCAACAACCCACAAAAACCCGGCGAGAAAATCAAAGTACCCGCAAAACGCGTACCTGCTTTCTCACCTGGTAAAGAGTTCAAAGATCGCGTCAACGGCTAATTTAGCTAGTTGCTGTAATCAATAGACTTATAAATAAGGAGGAGCATCAAGCTCCTCCTTTTTTTTGACATTGCTAATTCATTTGATTGATTTGATTCAATTCAATCTAGTTGAGATCTTTTAGAATTGAGCACATTTCTATCAATCCAATTGCTTCAATATTTTCTGATAAGGGATAACGATCAACTCCTGCGTGAACAACAAAGGATTTCGAGGGTTTGAGGTCTTCGATAGATTGATGGAATCCTTTGCCAATTCCACGTCTTGGCGACAATCCTCGTTTTATTTCTACTGCCCAAAGGCTTTGATCTGGGTGCTCAATTACAAGGTCAACTTCGGCTCCAGCAGCGGTTCTATAAAAGAATGGAATTCTTCCCCAAGGTAAATAGGACAAAAGGTTTTCAATTACAAATCCCTCCCAACTGTTTCCAACTTGAGGATGACCTGACAGAACTTCTATGTTGGTCAATCCCAAGACTGCATGGACTAATCCGCTATCTCTTATGTAAACTTTCGGAGATTTGACCAAGCGCTTGTTTAGATTGGCATGAAAAGGTTGAAGTCTGCGCACCAAAAGTAGATCGCTTAAAAGGTCAATATAGCGAGTAACTGACTGAGTGCTAGTCTCCAGTGCCCTGCCTATTTCAGAGGAATTTAAAAGTGTGCCCTGGGAATTGGCAAGCATCATCCAGAGGCGTTCCATTGTAGTCGTGGGAATCCTTGGTCCGAACATGGCAATGTCGCGTTCAAAATACGTGCGTAAGAAATCCTTACGAATTTCAAGAGATTCAGTATCAGAAAGCGCTAGATAACTGTCGGGAAAACCTCCTCTCAGCCATAACCGCTCTTGACTAGTTGAGTTTCTTTCAGTTTCCAGCACTGTTAGTGGTGTCATAAAAACATATGCTATTCGACCAGCCAAGCTTTCACCGGACTGTTTGAGTAACTCGATAGATGCGGAACCTAAAATTAAAAAGCGGCCTTTGCCTTTTTGTTTTCTGCGCCCTTTGTCTATTACGCCTCTGAGAACCTGAAATAATTCTGGCACTCTGTGAATTTCATCTAAAATTACCAGGCGATCCTCTACCGATTCAAAGAATAGAGTTGGGTTAGTAAGCTTGTTGCGGTCATTTATATCTTCCAAATCTAGATAAATTGCATTGTTTCTCTTTGCGATTTCCAGCGCCAGAGTCGTTTTACCTACTTGGCGAGGACCGATAATCCCCACAGCAGCCTGCCGGCGAAGAGCCTCTTCAACGAAAGTTTTGACATGTCGAGCAATCATGCTTGTATATTATCCACGCCTTGGATAAATTGCAAGGAAAATCGTGCGGGCTACTCTTCCGATGTACCTTCAGGTTTTTCTTTTTCTTCAAACATTGACTCATCTTCAAATTCAGATTCGCCTGGCTTGTCATACTCAGATGGACCAGGCTCGGTCATAGGCTCTCGATTTTTATAGTCATCCTTATTTATACGATTGAGCTCGACTGCCATTTTTTTCTCACGACGAGCGTCCGAATCTTTTCCGGCCTTCTCATAAAGAAGTGCAAGCATCATTCTCAGACGTGGCTCTTTGGGGTTAGAAGAAACGGCATCGCGAGCCTTGCTCAAAGCTAAGGGCATCTGACCGTGTGAGGCTAGAAGCGAAATTAGCTTGATGTGAGCAGGTACGAATTTGGGATTAGCTCTTACGCAACGACCATAAGAATCTCTTGCTGACTTCCAGTCTGGAGGATTCTTGGCTTCATAAGTTTGAGCAAGTTCGAACTCAGAAAATAATTCAAGCGTACCTGGAGTTCTATTTTTCTGGAAACGACGAGCATCTGTAAACAAGGATGACGATTCGCTCAAACGATTTATAGATTGATCGATATCGCCTTCTAGACGACTGTTTACTCCTTGATCCATAAGAGTATATGCACTTGTTTGAGTTGCATAATTTGATTGTCTTAGGGCAAGCTCTTGTTTTTCTTGATCACTCAAAGTTGGCTCGATAGCTTGAGGCTCGGCTGCTTGTGCAGGATGATGAACCTCATGGTGTTTGCTTTGATGCTTTTCGTGTCGAGACTCGTGTCGTTTCTCGTGCTTTGCACGCTTATCGTGTTTGTCGCGCGTTGCATGCTTGTCGCGTTTTGAACTTTGTTTTGAAGTCTTCTGGCGAGCAGATGACTTCTCCTTCTTTTTAGAAGAAGTCTTCTTGCTCGCTTGAGACTTGGATTTTTTTGCGTAAGCAGGCAAATCGCACAGATGGCTGTCCAAGCAAGCAGCTGTCATGTGACAAACTGCTATTACCAATGTGACATTGAGCAGTTTGCTCAATTTTATTTGGCAGGATTTTTGGCTTCGCACTCTGCTTTTTCTTGCTCGGTTACTTCTTTCATTGTGAGGTTGATACGATTTCTGTCGTCGATTTCGCGGACTTTGACAACCACTTTCTGACCAACTTCAACTACTTCTTCTACTTTGGCTACGCGACGGTTCTCAAGCTGTGAGATGTGAACCATTCCCTCTTTGCCAGGAAGAATTTCAACGAATGCACCAACCGGGATGATGCGAGTGACTGTTCCCATGTAGATGTCACCAGCTTTGGCACGTTTTACCAGACGTAAAATCATGTCTCTTGCTGTTTCACCACCCGATCCATTTACTGAACCAATTACAATAGTTCCATCATCTGCAATATCGATAGTGGCGCCAGTTTCTTCAATGATTCGACGGATCATTTTTCCGCCAGGTCCAATAACTGTTCCGATATCGCCTTGATCAATTTGAATAGTGATTAATCGTGGAGCCCATTGTGAGAGTTCAGGACGAGGTTTATCAATCACTGCTTCCATCTTATCGATAATGTGAATACGTCCACGACGAGCTTGCTCGAGTGCCACGCGCATGATTTCAATTGATATACCTTGCACTTTGATGTCCATTTGCAAAGCTGTGATTCCTTCGCGCGAACCGGTGACTTTGAAGTCCATGTCGCCGAGGAAATCCTCTAGGCCTTGAATGTCTGAAAGAATTGCAAATTTGTCGTCTTCTAGAATCAGACCCATAGCGATACCACCTACGGTGTACAGTAGTGGAACGCCTGCATCCATAAGTGCAAGACTCGAACCGCATGTTGAAGCCATAGAGGTCGAACCGTTCGATTCAAGAACTTCGGATACTACACGAAGAGTGTAAGGAAATTCATCTTGGGGAGGAAGTACTGGAATGAGTGCTCGCTCTGCAAGCGCACCATGACCGATTTCGCGACGGCCTGGACCGCGCATTGGTTTGACTTCGCCGACTGAAAAGCCGGGGAAGTTGTAGTGGTGCATATATTTCTTTTCAGTTTGTGGATCGATAGAGTCTAGTTTCTGTGCGTCTCCAGCTATACCTAAAGTTGCTATTGACAAGACTTGAGTGGTCCCACGGGTGAACAATCCAGTTCCGTGAGCGCGAGGCAGTAAACCGACTTCAACTGTAATAGGTCTGATTTCGTCACATTTGCGTCCGTCTGCACGAACGCCAGAATCGAGAACCTGAGCGCGCATCAAAGACGCTTCCAATTCTTCCATTTGAGCCTGGATGAATTTTTTAGAGAGTTTTCTAAGTTCGTCTTCTTCGGGCAAACTTTCGATGTGGTCGGTAACTGCTTTGAGCGCTGCTTCGATATGATTGGCGCGAACAGACTTTACAGTGACCGAGTTCATCGAAGCTTTCAAATGCTCGGTCGCTTTTTCTTCGATCAATTTGGTGAGAGCTTCATTTTTGACTTCGGGTGGGGCTTCTTTCTTCACGACTCCAAGACGCGCTGCCAGCTCGAGTTGGGCTTCGACTTGTTTTTTGATTATTTTGTGAGCATAGTCGATAGCTTTGAGCACATCTTGCTCAGAAACCAGTTTGCAACCGGCTTCAACCATCATGATTGAATCGGCTGTCCCTGCAACAACTATATCGAGGTCAGACTGCTCTATCTCTTCATAAGAAGGATTAGCGATCATTTTTCCATCGATACGTCCGACTCGAACAGCTCCAATTGGTCCCATGAAGGGAACGCCAGCAAGCACGGTGGCTACCGAAGCGCCAAGCATTGCCAGTGTATCGGGTGGTGCCTGGTGATCGGCGCTCATTACTGTGGCTACGATTTGTACATCATTTCTATAGCTATAAGGAAAGAGGGGACGAATCGGACGGTCGATCAAACGGCTTGTTAGGATGGCTTTGTCTGGCGCTTTTCCTTCGCGGCGCGGAAAACTTCCTGGAACGCGACCGACTGCATAGAGCTTTTCTTCGTAATCTACGAGTAATGGAAAGAAGTCGATGCCTTCGCGTGGTTCTTTCGACTCGGTGCAAGTGACGAGTACCATTGTCTCTGCGCAAGTGACTTCACAAGCTCCACTTGCTTGTTTCGCCATGCGTCCTGTTCTAATCGAAATTGTTTTGCCCTCAACATCGATGTCAATCGTTTGTTGTTGGGCGTTGCTTACGCTTACCACGTCTATTACCTCTTTGAGTTCTACTTTTGTTCTTTTCTAAACTTATAAAATCGAAAGCGACACAACGAAAGTCCATAGCAATACTTGCTAAGACCAAACTTCGTGCGTGCGAATATATGCCAAAAACTCGGCTCTGCTTATCTACGCAGACCGAGTTTTTCGATTAATGACTTGTAGCGGTCGTGGTTGACTTTGTTCAAATATTGAAGAAGTCTTCTTCTTTTACCAACCATCATGAGCAGACCACGTCTTGAATGAAAATCTTTGCTGTGGGTGCGGAGGTGCTCGGTCAATTCGTTGATTCGCTCTGTCAAAAGAGCTACTTGCACTTCCGGGGAGCCTGTATCTTTGTCATCGCGGCGGTTTTTGGCGATGATTTCTTTCTTCTGTTCTAGTGCTAGTCCCATTTCTTCCTAATTTCCGTTAATTAGAGCTATCGATATTACGCATGTATCAGTTGGACATAATATCATAATAAGCCCGATATTACGGGCGTTTTGCCTTGATTGCTAAAGAACATTAAGCATAAAAAACCGCCACCAAGCGGGCTTGATGGCGATTAACAGACTTTAGGAAAAGCTAATTACTGTTGTTGTAATTCGGGTTTCCATTCATCCAGGATGGCGCCTTCGATGGGGCATACCGAGAGGCAAGCTCCGCAATCGATGCATGTAGCGTCATCAATGTAGGTAAATTTGGTACCTTTACCATTTGTTTTTCCTTCAGCCCAGTGGATACACTCCACGGGACAGACCGGAATACAATCT
>CAZFKB010000162.1:0-5479 GCA_964519785.1 uncultured Candidatus Obscuribacterales bacterium
AGTCGAGGCTATTCATGCTGAGCTTGAACGTCAAAAAATCGAATATGTTTCAGTAGCCCGATCAGAGCTAATAGACCCAATTGAAGACGTGGATTTAGTAATAGCGGTTGGCGGCGATGGTACTTTTATCGACGCTTCGCATTTTTTAGAAGACATTCCTTTGCTTGGAGTCAACTCTTCCAGGTCTTCGTCTTATGGTCATTTTTGTCTGGCTCAAAGCGAAAATTTTCCATCCATTCTTGAGCAAATTCGTCAAAATGATATCGAGCCTACTCATATAATGCGTCTGTCCTTGACTTTGAACGGACATCAGTTGCACCAAAAAGCTTTGAATGAAGTGCTGATTGCACATACAAATCCTGGTGCTACCAGTCGATACATTATGAGTATCGCTGGTAAAAAAGAAGAACAACGATCTTCTGGGGTATGGATAGGCACTCCGGCTGGCTCTACTGGCTCGCTGCGTTCGGCAGGGGGTGTAGTCCAGGATATTTTTGCTAATCAGTATCAATATCTGGTTCGAGAAGCTTGTCAAAGACCGCATGAAAATTGGAATCTGTTAAAAGGCCTGCTGAGTAAAGACGAATCAATCATGATGACTTCTGAAATGCGTCTTGGGGCGATTTTTATTGACGGTCCACACGTCGAATATCCGTTTACGCTTGGCGACAAGCTAGAAATAAAGCCGTCTAGATACGATTTGGCAACTTTTATCGATCCAGATTTGAACAAGATTTTTAGTCATTGCGAGAGTTTGCAGGAACAAAAGAAGTGAGCGATAACCAGCCGCAAAATACGCCGGACGCGCAGGCGTTTTCGCTCTTTCAAGAAGTAGATCCTTTAATTGGAACTACTATCGATGAGCGTTTTCGAATACTCGAATGTATAGGACGGGGAAGCCTTTCAGTAGCATACAAAGCTCGTGATACCAAGATTGGTGAGCTGAGAGTTCTCAAAAAGGTGCACAAGCACATCTCGGATAATATTCGAAGCTTGAAAGCGCTAGAAGCGGACTTGAAAAAAATGCTCACTAATTGTCAGAGTCCGCATTTAACCTCATATGTAGATGTTTTTGTCAGCGCTGCAAATGACCTCTATCTTATTTCGCCAAGCACACCGCAGGTGAATCTTGAATCTGTTTTGACAAAAGCTGGAAGACTTCCATTGCCTGACGCTTTATCTCTTGCTAAAAGCGCGGTTCAGGCTTTGTGTGAGGGGCACAAACTTGGTTACTTACACAAATCGATGAAGCCAAGCAATTTTGTTTATCTTGATGGTGAGCCAGGACCTGGAACTTTTGGTGCGGTTAAGCTAGCTGATTTTGGAGTGGCTCAACTGATTGGAAATCATTCAGTATCTAAAAGTCAGGTTCAATTCATGACACATGGCAGAGAGACTATGGGCTCTCCCATGTATTTCAGTCCTGAAATGTGTCAAGGTTTGAGCAGCGATGCGCGCTCGGACATTTATTCTTTCGCCTGTGTCATGTATGAAGTATTAACGGGCAAACCTCCTTTTGTTGGTAAAAACGCTATCGAGACTGCTTACAAACATCTGAAAGACGAGCCAGCTTCGATGAATCTTGTCGAGTGGCAGGAAGGCGATGAGCAGCTCTGTAAGCGGATAGAAAGTATTTTCGATAAGTGTTTAAAAAAAGAGCCCGAAAACCGATATCAAAGAGCAATAGAATTACAGCAGGACCTTGCTTTGGCTCAGACTGCTACAGAAGAAGAATGGCAAGCAAATGCGCTGGCACTACAGGCGCCTCAAAAGCTGATTGCAGGTAAATATGTTCTTCCGAAATTCAGCAGAAACACTGTCATTATCCCTGTTTTGGCTGGGTTAGGAATTCTGGTCGGAATTTCGGCACTATGGCTTTTTCTGGTCGCCAACAATTTCAACAGTTCAATGAGCAAATACCCTGCTTTTAACGACAACGAAATGTGGCTAGTAGCTAAAAAGGTCAATCAAACAAATAAAGAAAGTTTCAATGCACGCCGCGATACCGCCCTTGATGCTTTGCAATTAGTACGCTCCGAACATGGCATCAATTCTGAAGATTATGCCGGTGCGCTTGCGGCGTTGGTCGAACTTTACGCAAACTCAGGCTACTGGAAAGAAGCTCAAAAAAGGCTGACCGAGATGCTTGATGTAACCGAGCGAGTCAAAGGACCATGGCCAAAGTCACAGCTTTATCGAATTCTTTCATATTGTCAGTTCATGCAAAACGATTATGAAGAGTCTGAAAAATCAGCAAACGAAACACTCAAGCTTATGGCTGAAGAAAAAGTGCCTTCAGCAATGACTATACAACCTCTAAATATTCTTGGAGACATCGCATCTTCCAGAAACGAGTACGACAAAGCTGTAAGCGCATACGAAAAGCTTTATCAGGTAGTTTCGACTATCAAAGAAGAAAAGCCAAGCAATTTCTGTGATACAACCAGTAGACTTGCAGATGTATACAGACGCAGAGGCGACCTTGCTCCTGCCGAAAAGTATTACAACGAAAGTCTAGTCTGGTGGGAAACGCACGGCAAAATTCCAAGTTTATATGCCACCAAGAGTCATTACGGTCTTGGACTGGTTCTTGCCAAACAAGGAAAAAATGCTCAGGCGGAAGAAGCACTGTCAAAAGCAATGAAATTGGCGCAAAATTTTCCAGGCAAAAAATCTGGTTTAATGGGCGCTATCAAGAAAAAATATGTAGAGCTTTTATGGAAAGACAAGCCGCTTGAAGCAATCAAGCTGTGTATGTCCGAAAAAACATAGAAAGAAATCTAACTGTAAGAAGCAAGGACTTTGCAGCGCAAGTCGTCAACCTTTTGTGCTGTCTTAAATTCGCGATTGGTTTCGTGCAAATCTTTGACTCTGTCTACTCTGAAAAGAAGAATATCTCTCTTTTGATGACAGTATGCAACTAATAGCCAGATGCCATTTTCTTGCAAGAGCACAAGCGGATCGATAGTTATTTTGTCTACTGTTTCGCGACTCACACTGTAATATTGAGCTTCCAGGCTCAGATGACGCAACAGCGATTTTTCAAGCACAGGTAATTTATCGTCGACCGAATACATTGGATAAACGAAGCTGGCTTCACGCAGAGTCTCTTCGAGCTTGCTGTGTTCGCTTGAATTTTGTTTGATCTGAAAAGTAGTCGAAGATTGCTGTTGAGGCGCTTTTGGATTTTGTTGTTTGAAGAAATCATAGCCGAAAAATTCATCAGTTTCTGCCTCGAGCAAGGCTTGTTCGAGTTCTTCGAGTTCCTTTTCGTCCAGATCTTCGCAACCAAGCATCGAGTCAATGATTGCGTCTGCAAATTCATCAGACATAGTTTCTATAGAAGGATAAACCAGCTCAGAAAGCTTGCTTATGATATTGCTTACAAGTTCGTCTTTTTGCTGACAGCGGATTGTCACTCCGGCAACCAGTTTATCGAAGAGCTTAGCGCTTGTTAGAAGCAGAAGAATCTCTTCCTGAGTCAGTTTTAGTGGCTTTTCTTCTGGCATGTTTTCCCTTCTGGAATTCTTCTGCAGAATTTATGGTGCTGGTTCGTCTGGGAACTAACATTCCCATTCCACATGTTCTTCTTGTTCTAGCCTAGCATCGACAAGGAAAATGCGGAAGTTGCTCAGAGAACCTATTTATTTTCAGCCGCAGCTTACATGCGCTCCGGAGCCGAAACACCTATTATTTTGAGGGTATTAGCCAATACTTGCCTGGTAGCCATTATCAGCCCTAGCCTCGATCTTGTTACTGATAAATCCTCGGACAAAACGCGCGAAACCTCGTAGAATCGCTGTAGATCGCACGCTATCTCATACGAATAACGAGCGATGCGTCCCGGTTGCATGACGCGCGCAGCTTCTTCTACCTCGTCAGGTAGACCAGCAAGACGTAAGACCAGTTTCTTTTGAGCGGCAAAAGCTTCGGGATTATCGGATTCATTATCGAAAGTGGAATCGAATAAATGTTCGTCTTTACCGTAGGCTTGCTCAATTTGTTGCATCTGTTCTGCGCTTACTCTTGGTGGATTCATTTTGCCTGAATCAGAATCGAGATATTCTTCACAGGCTCTTCTTAAAATCGAACAGCAGCGCGCGTGAGCGTACTGAATATAAAATGCAGGATTGTCTTTGCTCGTTTTTTTGGCAAGCTCGAGATCAAAGTTAATTGGATTGTTTGGATTGGATTCTGCCAGATAATATCTGACTGCATCGGCTCCAACTTCGTCTAGTACTTCGTCTAGCATGACCACAGTGCCCATTCGTTTGGACATTTTGACTGGCTTACCGTCACGATTGAGATTAACAATCTGGGTCAAGAGAACATCGAACTTGGCTGGGTCTTCTCCCAGCGCTTTGATGACGGCTTTGAGCCCCGGAACCTGTCCGTGATGGTCGGCGCCCCAGATATTGACCATTAGGTCATAACCGCGTTTGTATTTGTTTAAATGATAGGCAGCGTCGTTTGCCAGATAAGTGGTCGCTCCACTGGATTTTTTCAAGACTCTATCGCGCTCGTCACCCAGCTCTTTTGCTTTAAGCCAGAAAGCTCCCTCAGACTCGTAGGTATAGTTGAGCTTAGACATCTGCTCAAGAGCTTCTTCTACTTTGCCCTCTTTGTGCAGACTCGTTTCAGAGAACCAGGTATCGAATTTGACTCCAAGGCTTGCAAGCAGTTTTTCCTGGTCGGCTCGAAAATATTCTTTTACTATGTCACCAAGTTCTTCTGGCGTAGATAACTTAGACGAGTCGTACTCGCTCATCGCTTTATCTACAAGAGGTGAAAGCGATTCTTCTGGATAACCATCCTCGGGGTAATCAACTGAATTGCCCAACTTTCTTTGATAGCAGGCAAAAGCGCTTTTAGCCAATTTGTTGATTTGCTCACCGCAGTCGTTGATGTAAAATTCCTGCTCTACCTGCCATCCGGCAAATTCAAGCAAATTCGCAAGGCTGGAGCCAAGAATCGCGTTTCGCCCATGACCGATGTGTAAGCCGCCTGTTGGATTGGCTGATACGTACTCAATTAGAATTTTCTTGCCGTTTGGTTTGCCCTTTCCAAAATTACTGCCGGCACTTGCAATCTGATGAATGATATTGGACAAAAATGTCTTGTCGAGCTGAAAATTGAGAAATCCAGGTTGGGCAGCTTCCACTTTCATAGAGCCACTACCATTGGTGCCAACTTTTTGAATATAGTCTTTGAGTGTTTCGGCAATTTTCATTGGGGCAAGTTTCAAATGGCGTGCAAGTTTGAGTGAAACGCCGCATGCAAAGTCGCCGTGCGATTCCATCTTCGGTTTTTCAATGAAAATAACTTCTGGGCAATCGCGGCTCGATTGGAAAGTGCCTTCATCTACAGCCATTTGATAGGCTTTCTTGATTTTTCCTTCGAGCTTTTCTTTAACCATGATTTTGCTTCCAATAAATGCGCAGCCAAATTTTTTAGAATTTCTATCATAAGCCAAACTGGC
>CAZFKB010000163.1:0-5460 GCA_964519785.1 uncultured Candidatus Obscuribacterales bacterium
ATCCAGTATTTTGCAAGAGGCTTGTCATGCAACGCTTGTGATTGTGCAATTTCATTTTCGTGATGGGGAAAAACAAGATCTTCTCCGCCGGTGTGAATATCAATCGTTTCGCCAAGCACATGCTTGATCATAGTCGAGCACTCTAAATGCCAGCCTGGACGACCTTCTCCCCAGGGCGTCTGCCAGCAAGTGACTTGCTCGTCAGGCGCTTTTTTGACGATAGATTTCCACAAAGCAAAATCGCAAGTATTTTTTTTGCGCTCTAGAAGCTCTTCTTGAGACAATACCTGGTCACGCGCACCTGAAATAAGATCTTCAACTTTGCGCCCAGAAAGTGTTCCGTAATCAGCAAAGGACATGACGTCAAAATATACATCGCCACCGCTTTGATAGGCGTGACCTTTTTTTATCAGTTCTTCGATAAAACCGATCATCTGGCTTACGAACTCGGTCGCGCGTGGTTCGCGGTCAGGAGCTTGCACATTTAGTTTGTGCATATCGTCCCAGAATGTATAGGTGAAATGTCTGGCTAATTTTTCAGGAGTGATTTGAAGTTCGGCTGCCCGATTGATGATTTTGTCGTCAATGTCTGTTATGTTGCGGATATAAGTAACTTTGTATCCGCAGTAACGGAAATAACGTTGCGCCACATCCCAAACCACACTCATGCGAGCGTGTCCCAAATGACTCCAATCATATACTGTTGGTCCGCAAGAATAGATCGAAAGCTCGTTTGCACGAAGAGGCACAAGAGCTTCTTTCTTGCCTGACAGTGTATTGTAGACTTGAATTTGATTATTATTTTCGGTCACTTTCAGTTTCTCAATTCTCTTTGCAGAGTTGAAGAGCCGCTTCCAAACGAGCTTTTACTCTAGATTGTCCCAGCGCAGAAATTAAAGCTCCCAGGTCTGGACCATGTGCTTGTCCCTGTATCGCGGCTCGAATAGGTTGGAAAAGTTTCTTGCCTTTTGCTCCTGCTTCTTCACCAACTTTTGAAATTACTGCTTTTGCGCCCGCAGCATCACCATAGGGAATATCGGATAATTTGCTTATACATCGCTCAAGCACTGCTTTTGCAGTTTCGTCGCTCAGCGCTTCTTTTTGCAATTCTTCTGAAATATCGATTTTGTCTGCAAAAAAGAATGCAGCCTGTCCTTTGATCTGAGAAAGTTTTGTGATTGATTCGCGCACTATGGCTACGATAGCTTTCAACTCATCGGAAGAATACTTGGATAAATCAAAGTCAGTCAAATAAGGTCTGGCCCGTTCAGTCACCACATCTAGTGGCAGTTGTCGAATGTAGTGAGAGTTGAACCAGTTGAGTTTGTCTGGGTCGAAGACGGCAGGACTTTTGCTTACTTTGTGTACGTCAAACATGCTTGCCGCTTCTTCGAGCGTAAAAAATTCTTCGTTGTTAGGAGGGTTCCAGCTCATCTGAACCAGATAATTCACTATCGCCTCGGGCATGTAACCGTCGACACGATAAGCATCTATGTGCACAAATTCGCCATGTGCACGCTTTGATAATTTTTTGTGATCTTTGTCGAATATGAGCGCTGCATGAGCAAATTGTGGGGGTTTTTGCCCAAGAGCCTCGAACAACAAGAGCTGTTTTGCTGTGTTGTGAATATGGTCTTCGCCTCGCATTACAAGGCTCATGTGCATATCTATATCATCGACCACGACTGCAAAATTGTAAGTCGCAATCCCACTCGATTTGACAATTACAAGGTCACCGCCGAGGTCGGAGCTGTTTACGTTGATTCGTCCTTTGATCAAGTCGTCCCAGTGAATTTCTTGCGGTTCTTCTACCCTGAAACGAACAGAAGGCACGCGACCTTCTGCTTCGAAGCGTTCGTGGTCTTCTTTGGTAAGATTTCGACCGCGGTTGTCGTAGCGTGAGGGTAAACCTTTCTGGCTCTGCTCTTCTTTGAGAGCGGCTAGCTCTTCGGGTGTTGCGTAGCAGTGGTAAGCATAAGTGTTTGAGATAAGCTTGTTTGCTACGTTTTGATAGTGTTCTTCTTTTTCGGTCTGGCGATAGGGAGGATAGGGACCGCCTATGTCTGGACCTTCGTCCCAGGTTAATCCAAGCCAGCGCAAGCCAGAAATGATGTCTTTGGTATATTCTTCACGAGAGCGCTCTGAGTCAGTGTCTTCCAGGCGCAAAATAAAGTCGCCGCCTTTGTTTTTGGCGTACAAATAGTTGTAGAGCGCAGTTCTGGCTGTGCCAAGGTGTAGTTTGCCCGTTGGAGACGGGGCAATTCGAACACGATGTTTCATATCTGTTTTGATCTGAGTCATGAGACAGAGCATTCTAGCAGAATGCCCTATTAGTTAGTTCATGACAAAGACATCAACTGTGGCGACACCGGAAGATATCATGTTGAGCTGTTTAGCCGCGCCCATTGATAAATCAATCACTCGGCCATGTGAATAGGGACCGCGATCGGCCACTTTTACTACACATGAATCGCCAGTGCGTTTGTTTCTGACCAGCAGTTTAGTTCCAAAGGGAAGTGTGCGGTGGGCTGCAGTCAAATTGTTGCAGTCAAAACGCTCGCCTGATGCCGAGCGACGACCGTGAAATTTACCGCCATACCACGAAGCTTTTCCGGAGAAGCGGCTTAAACCTTGGGTATCGACGTCTTCGGGGTCAATAATGTTTTGAGTGGCAATTGCAGTAGGTGCTGCTTGTGCTTTGATTCCAGCTGCATCCTTCATGGCCGCGAGTGCTTGGGCACTGGCGGCAGCCACATTAGGACACGAATCCGGAACTTCGAATTTAATTGCTGTCTCGTTTCCACATTTAAAGACACCCAGATTGCTTTCGCTTGAGGCTTGTAGCTGCTCGAAAGAACCGTGTTTGGTATCTAACCACTCCTGAATCTTTTCAGCGAGCTTAGAAGCTTTGTCTTCGCTTGCTCCGGGTTCACCTTCACTTGAATAAGTGAGTATGTCTTTTCCGTTTACTGTCACAGAGGCGTATTCGACTTTGTTGTCGAGCCATACAGTAGTTGATATTTCAGGCTTGACCCGCTTTTCCTGACTGGGCTGCGCCAGTGCCTGAGGGGCAAACGCGACGAATATCGCCGCTGTCAGAGCCAGTTTATGCAGAGTGTTGAATTTATTCATTGGTATTGATCTTGCGACTTAGCCGTTGAATGGGGTTTGGGTTTGAGCAGGCGCCAAGTTACCAAAATTCGGTCTAGCCCGTCAAAGCTGTATTGGCAACCTCAATTTTTTCGAGCCAGTTTGATTTCGGCTGATTCTGAAAGAGGTCTAATGCAATTGCCGTTGACAGAAGAGCTGGATATATGCATTTGTAGCCCGATAGATATATCGACAACCGAACAGGCGGTCCAGACTGAACCGATATCGTTTGGATTTCTGAGCGTTATCTCATGTTAGGAGGAGGTAAAGGGCAAGTGGTCGCTCCAGTTAAGAACTGTAACGATCTGCTTGCGTCGGATCAATTTAATCAGGGAGTATGCATGTAATGGGGTCGATTTAAGCTTTCTCCCTAATTAGAGAGCAACTAAATTGGCTTGGGGTCTATGTTTTATGCATCTCGCCAAGATTAAATGCCTCTTTGCATCCGCTTTTGTAAAGTGATAAATTATTGCAGGTTCGTTACAAACGACTGCTATGTCAAGTGGGCGTTTGAGCATAATTTTCTACATTCAAACCTATATGTTTTCTATTCCTATATATAAGGAATGCGTTTTTAGTTTTCGCGACCAAATTCTTCAAGCCAATCTGAATTCATATCGAAATTGGCGTAAACATGCTGCACATCATCATGGTTTTCGAGTGTGTCTATCAATTTGAGAAGCGAGCGAGCCAGCGTTTTGTCTGTAACTTCTACAGTATTGTCTGGCGACATCACTAGGTCTGCACTTTCAATACTGGCACCGGCTTCGCGGCAAGCCTTCTGCACGTTTTCGAAATCTGGAGCGGGACAAATTGCTAATAGATAGTCATCCTGGTCCAGTAAATCATCCGCTCCCGCGTCGCTAATTTTAAGCAAAAGTTCGTCTTCATCAAGCTTTTGGTCTTTTGGAATTGTTATTTCACCGCGTTCTTTGAACATCCAGGCAACGCAACCACTTTCGCCCATATTGCCGCCGTTTTTGGAGAAATAAAAACGCAAATCGCCAGCGGTTCTATGGCGGTTATCTGTGGCACATTTGACCAGGATGGCTATGCCACCGGGTCCATAACCTTCGTATGTGAGTTCTTCTACGTCGCTTGCGCCACCTGCGCCTGAACCCTTTTCGATTGCTCTTTCAATATTATCGTTGGGCACGCCTTCGGCTTTAGCTCGCTCAATAGCCGTTCTAAGCCTGAAATTGGCCTGGGGATCTGGACCACCAAGTTTGGCTGCAACAATAATCTCGCGCGCCATTTTAGCGTAAACGACACCACGCTTGGCGTCGACCACTGCTTTTTGACGTTTTATTGTTGCCCACTTGGAATGACCAGACATAACAATAGAGTTTACTGCATACAATTCTTTTGCAAGGAGCACCATAAAACAAAAGTTGTCAGGATTATGGTTTTTTACTTTGACCGGTTAGAATCTGACTCCTGCCGGATTTTGCGAAAGCACTTTTCGAAGGCAGCTGTGCTAAGGGCAGTTTTACTGCATCCCCAACGGAGAAAAATATGCGTATCTTAACCAGTTCGATTCTAGCTTGCACACTCGGTTTAATGCCCGTCATCGGCATGAATTGTCAGAGTGTTGGAAGCCAGGGTATCTGTAGAGAGAAGAAAACTTACAAAGTAAAGCTAGAAAAAGATGTGGTACTAGGCGATGAAGCAATGATTCAAGGCAAGTTTGCCGATGCTGAAAAGATGTATCACGAAGCCATTCAACGCAATCCCAAGACTGTTCCCGGGCGCGTTGGTTACGGTATGGCGATGGCAAAACAGTTTAAATTAGACGCCGCCGAAGAACAATTTAAAAAAGCATTGGAACTGGATCCACAAAACGCCCCTGCCCATGCTGGTCTTGCTATGGTCATGTATAACAGACTGCAATCTTCTAATCAGACTATTCGCAATCAAACAGATGCAATTTTGAAAAATGCAGAAGCAGAAGCAAAATTAGGTTTGAATATTGACCCTGGAATGCCCGAAGCTCACTACACTTTGGGTAATATTTATCGCAACCAGGGAAGACTGGACGAAGCGCTAAGTGAATTCAAGGAAGCTCAGAAAAACGATCCTCACTATTCCGAAGCCTTTAGTGGTGCCGGTCTTGTAAATCTGACCAAAGGTGATTATGCGTCTGCGGTGGCAGACTTCAAACAAGCGATTTCGCTTGCATCAGGAAATTCCACTGCACACTATGGTCTTGGTAGAACTTATTTCAAACAAGGTCTGTATGATGAAGCGCTCAAAGAGCTAAACACCTCGCTTTATCAAAACAGAAACAGTGCACCCGTATGGCAGACTCGT
>CAZFKB010000164.1:0-5400 GCA_964519785.1 uncultured Candidatus Obscuribacterales bacterium
GCTCAGTAAAAATTGGCAGATCTACTTTGAACATTGTGATTAAACTGCTCAAGTGACGCAAATCAAAAGAAGTTGCGTGAAAAGATATGTCCACAACAGGATTAGGAGCGATAGTCATATTTCCATCCAACTGGAAGTCTCCTCGACCCATTTTGCCTTTGAAGCCTACAAGCTTGATTAAGCCGCCATTCTTGCGTGCATCCAAATGAACGTCGCCAGTCATATTCGATACTTCGAGCAATTTGTTTTGCAGTGAAAGTCCAGCTTTACGCAAGGACGACGTGCCAACTACGTGATAGTCGTTTCCGGTCAAGTCAACATTAAACTTGGAATCGACAGCGCCTTCTAATTCGAATTTAGTTCCCGGCAGTTTGAGCATCTTGGTCAATTGAGCCGCTGCCTGTTTGTTGGCTTGAAAATTGTCGCTTGCCTGACGCAAATCGATAGACTTAGCCTCGATATCGAAATGACCTTTGCCATGATCGAAGTCGAACACATTACGATTAAGATCAATCCAGCCTTTCGCCGTGACTTTTCCGTCACCACCCCTGGTGTTATGAACTTTGAGTTCGCCGTATTCGAGCTTGGCTATATTTGCATTATCTATTGTTACCTTGCCACTCATTTTGGACTGTGGCATAAGTCCAACAGATGAGAGTATAGGAAACTGTGCAAGCAGTTTTTGCACGAACTCTTTCATTACCAGGTCTTCTGAAGATATCTCTGTTCTAGCAATTGCATTTTGCGCTTTTCCATGTATTTTGATAGTCATGAAAGCTTGACCAGAAAGGCTCGCCGGCTCCATCTTCTGTTTGGCATTAAGAGGTCTAATAGTCAAATCGTTAGTTGTTGGGCTTTTAAGTTTCCCTAGCACCAGAGCTTGTACAGTCGCTTCTGTGCGTTGCCAGTTATGCAACTCGCCTGACGAATTCAGCTCGATTGCACTGAATTTGAATTTAGTGTCTTTCCAAGAAATTATCTTTTCGCTCAAATCGACAGTGGCTTTGCCTTTTGCTTCCTTTGTGTCGATAGACTTGATGCCATAATTGTTCACTGCCACAGACAAAGTGGGCGTACTCATGTCGATAAAAGCGCGTATACCCTTAGTCGTATTGCCCTTGCCCTCAACTTTCAAGTTCATAACCGCCTTGGGCATTTGCTCGAGAAGCTTCTCGTTCTCCATTTCTTTGGCTAGCTTGGTGTTAAAAATCGAAGCGAACTGCGAGATTTCGCGCGTAGTCAAATTTGTACTGTTCAAAGAGAAAGTCAAATCGTGGTTATCCACGCCCTGCTTGAGTATGAAACCTTCCAGGCGAATTTTGCTTAAATGACCAACACCCTGGTGGGTTCCAGAAAAGAAAAATGGCAAGTTTTTGCCCTTGCGTGGAGAATTGATCAACAAGCGCACATCTTTGAAATCTAATGCTTTTGCCGGCGCTTGCGGGATTACTCGTACCGAGCCTTGTTTGAACTGAATCAAATCGACATCAGTATTTTCAATATGCAAAAGGTCTTCAAAGTTCCAGTCAGTGGGCTCTGGTCCAGTTTTTATTAAAAACACCTGAGCTTCGTCAAAATCAAGATGTTTCAACCTGAATCGACCCGAAAACATCGGAAGTATCGCAAGTCCAAAAGAAGCGTGCTTTGACACAAAGAGCGGCTCGCCCTTTTTATCCCAGACGCCTACTTTGTCGGTTTCAACGTTAAGCCCATTCAAACCAATGCCCCAGGTTAGCTTTCCAAGCTTTACATTACGCAAAAGCGTCTGATTAACAACTTTCTCAACATGCGGACGCATCCAGTTTATGTCCCGCAGTAGCGCAACAGCCGCCAGGACTGCTAAAGTGAGTATCCACAAGGCGATAAACTTAGCAATTAGCAGTTTATGGCTTGTGGGCGATAATCTGGGAGTAGGTTTTTCCACTGGTTTTAATGTTTGCACGAGCTTAATGATAGGACAGAAGTTAGTGAAAAGTAGAAAGAGCCAAATTATATGTTCTGAACATAGCTTGAAAAAAAGCGTTACATGCCTATGCTTAAGTCTCTTTATAGCTGGGACACTCCCAGTTTATGGACTGCAAACCACACATGAGAGTTCCTCCCTCATTGCTAAATCAAGTAACAATATGGACTCTGACGTGTTCGAATCAGAGCAAATGATTAAGGAAGAGCCGAGAATCGAGTCTCAGACTCAAACAGAACCACAGACTCAACCGCAATCTTCGGTCGCTCAACAAGATGAAATGCGATACGAAAAGCCAGTCGAGCAAATCGATCCTCCCTGGCAAGACGCTCAACCGGTTACATCACGCACCTCAAAACGAGCCAAAGCAAATACTGAAATTCGCGAAGTTGCACCTGAAGGAAGATCGCTTGGGCAAAACTTCGAGAGTATGAAGAAAAAGGTCAAGCAAAAGCGCGGGCGCAAAGTAGCTGAAGAAGAAATGCCGCCAGTGGCACCACGAATAGTGCCATATAATCCTGTTCAGCCTCAAGCAAAGAAAACAGACCCTCAAGAAGAAGCCTTGCAAAGACTGGTTCATGAGCTTGAGTTTGGTACTCTGGACAAATCGATAAAAGTCTTACGCGATTTAATTGCAACTTATCCAGAAGATACTGATTACAAAAAGCTGCTCGACATGGCAAATTCTCTAAAGGATGCAGACACCTGGTACTCGTATCAGAGAAACACCCCAAGTCCATCGATGAGTCAGGGTGATGAAGAAAAACCAAAAGCTCAGCCAAAACCATTGCCCCAAATACAAGCGTCTTCAGATAACCCGCGAGTAAATGAATTGAAGCGCTCTTCGTGGCTTTTAATCAAAAACAACTATCATAGAAATTGACCGGAAAAATGGCATCCGGAGCGAATCTTCTACCTTGCCTTGCTGTGCTAACGTCAATTGTTTCATTAACGGTTGGCACATCTTTTGGTAAACATCTTTTTGCAAGCGTTGGTCCAGAAGGAACATCTTCACTGCGAGTAGGTATTGCAGCAATCTTGATGCTAGCCTTCTGGCGTCCCTGGAAACAACCACTGGATAAAGATGCAATTAAACGAATTTGCATTTATGGTCTGGTGATGGGCTGTATGAATTTTTCATTCTACATGTCTTTAGACACACTACCCCTGGGAATCGCCATCGCCATAGAATTCACAGGTCCTCTGGTAGTAGCAATCCTATCTTCGCGAAAAGCTCTAGACTTTCTCTGGATAATCTTGGCAGTATTAGGGCTTGCAATGCTTTTGCCAATAACACCAAATGCAGTATCGCTTAATCCTGTTGGAGTCGCTTTTGCATTTGCTGCAGCAACACTCTGGGGACTCTACATAATCTTTGGAAAACGAGTTGGTCACCTGCCTGCCGGACAAACAACTTCTTATGGAATGATGATTGGCGGAATACTCTTGTTTCCATTTAGCATCACCCATGTCGGAGCAAAAGTTTTAGATCCAAACATTATGGTAAGCGCGCTGTGTCTTGCCATCGCATCTAGTGCCATTCCATATACACTAGAGATGTATGCGCTTAAAAGATTACCTCGCAATACCTTCAGCATACTGCTAAGCCTGGAACCGGCAGTTGGAGCCATTTCTGGAATGCTAATCTTGAGCGAGCAATTAAACATTCAACAATGGATAGCAATTGCAAACGTGATGCTAGCATCGATAGGCAGCGCGGTAACTTCCAAACCACATGAAACAGTAAAAATTGAATCTCAAGAAGCGGCAGATGCAGAAATCGTTGCCTGATTTACTTAGATTCACAAACCAAGAGGCATCGCCATCAATTCTTCGTACGCTTGAAGAATTCTACAAGGACCTATTTCAGCTATTCGTTTACAGCTTTGTTGCTCGTAACACGGCTTAAACTCGATTTCTTCATAAGACTCGAAATAAAGATTTTTGGTCGAAACATTGTCTTGCGTCCAGGTAAGACATTCTGCAATACAATCTTGTGCAAAAATTGAAATACAGTTTTTTTCCGCACGAGCAAATATCGAACGCTTCAAATGCATCGCTATGGTAGGTACACGTTGTTGCACCGACAAATGCATCAAACCAGTATCAACCGATATCACTGCTTTTGCAGAAGATAATACGTCTATAGCTTCTCTAAGTGTAGCTGTTGGCACATGATTTAGCCCAAGCTCTTTGCCAAACTTGAGCAGTTCGAAAACCTCTGGCGATTTTTCCGGCTGTCCCACCACAACACATTCGATACCTTGTTCACGAAGAGACTTGTAAACCTGCAACCAACTCTCAAGCGGCCAGCACTTAAACCTTCCGGCCGAGCCAGGAATGAGAATGATTTTGCCCAGCGATTCATCGCAAAATTTATGAGGAAAAGGCTCATACTCAAACGTGAGAGGAATTCTCAGATCACGTTCTATAAGGTCTGCACAGATTCGATGACATAAGTCGACTATGTTTAGTTGTCCATTTTGTTCAAAAAAAACATCAGAGCCAAAAATTGCACCGGTCTGCAGAGGATGATCTCGCATATTGACGAAAATATCATCACTTTGTTTTGGTCTTGAAAGAAAATCGGGTTCGCGTATGGCTCCAGACAAACCAGGAATCAAATCTGCAACTTGCTCTTGCTTGGGAGAGCGAACAACTAAATAAGTAGGCTCGCCTGTTGCTACAAGTGAAGTTAAGCCCGGCAAACATATAAGCAGGTCACCAAGTCCATCTGAAATCGGAGCAAAATAAAACGACATACAAATCAGTCTAATCTATATGCGATGAACTAAGCGTGAACCAATTATTTCATAAAGTTATAAGGCACACACTTGAACGATTAACTGCCTTCACTCTTCTTCAAGCCTTGAACATAATGATAAAGCTCTTTCAACACTTTATCGTTAGAAATCAAATTTTCGTAGTGAGGCATAGTTCCAACTGGTTCTTTCAAATAATTTTTGAAGGTGACGTAATTTGAAAGATATTTTGAACCTGCTAAAGGCTTTTGCGGTTTAACAGCATTACCTCCATTTATATGGCAAGAACTGCAATGTGAATCGAAGGTAAGCTCACCCCTGCTCTTCGTCGGCACAGCTTTCGCCTTTGTCTTGGATTCTGTTTTTGAAGAGGTCTGCGGCTTAGCCCAACAATTAATCGTTTGACAAATAATTGCAAGTGCCATAACTGGCAAAACGAACCATTTTGTTCTAGACATTTTAAACCTCAACCCTCGACACTCACTAATTGGTGTCTATGCTTGACTCTAGACATATGAGTTCTACCACGTTTTGTTTTTACTCAACTACAAGAGACCGTCATTCAGCAGTAGCAATATCAACCAGAATGTTAGTTAGCCCTCTTTGCTCAATTTCCTGAAAAGATTTGACATGTACAACATCGAATTTAGCACCAGCACTCATTATGTCTTGCTT
>CAZFKB010000165.1:0-5342 GCA_964519785.1 uncultured Candidatus Obscuribacterales bacterium
GCCAATCGCCGCCTTTGTCCGAGCCAAGTTTGGCGTGGACGAAGGGGAATGAATTTCTAAGTGTGGGTGTGCGAACAGCTTTACCACGTCTTGTGACATCGAGTCCCATACCTGGCAAGCTACCGATGAAGAGAGCTTTTTGTTCTCTGTAACCAATCTGGAAGCGGGCACCATTGCACTGGGCAGCTGCGGTACGAACCAATTCGGTAGATCTGTTCAACTCATCTAATGAGTCGGAGAAGAGACTAAAATAAATTGCATAGTTGAAAACGTCGATGTTTGAAGTGTACAACTCGGATCCGATTTGAGCAGCTTCTTGTGCTTTTTCTGCTTCTTCCTGGTTAGGAGTCGAGCGCTGACCCATCAAGCTTTGATAGGTGTTAGCAGTTGATTGAGCTTGTTTGCGCTGCATTTTTTTGCGGAAAAGCTCTTTATCCAGTTTGTGAGCATAAATATTCATGCGCCATTCGCAATTGAGACGAAGCATAGACATCAACCACAAGGGGCTGGTTCGCTCAGGCAAACGTGTCATATACAAAGTGCGAACGAATGAGCCGCCTTTTTCGTCGTCGGTCGGAGTAGATGGTGCTTTTTTGCGCATTTCGTTTTGAACTACTTCATCGAGCTCATTTGTATCGAGAATGCGGGCATAATCTGGCTTGCTGAAATCGTATTGCGATTCAGTCAATTGTTGACGAATAGTAGCCATGTCCATGTCGGGCAATACTCTGCGAACCGAAGCAGGCATAGGCGCCTGAGTTGGTCTTTGAGGATCTGGCAATTCGGCAGCAGATTTTTCTCTGATGCGAGGATTGAGATCTTTGTACATCATTTTGAAGTATTGCACCGAAGAAAGCGGTGTCAAAGTCATGCCACATCCGCCAAGCTGGCTTACATAGCCTTGAGCGCGTTGAATGAGAGTGTTTACGTTTTTGCCATGACTTACAAGAGTTTGTTTGGCGGCTTTGTTTCCAAAAGCATCTTGCAATTTGGTCTTAACTGTATTTTTGATGCTTTGTTTGGCTGGTTTAGCACGCATCGGCTTATATGCAAAAGTCACATAGAAGCGAATTTTGGGAATGAAGTTGCGCTCGAGCAAATTTCTTCTGTCGTTTTCGACAGATTTAGCTACATATTTCAAGAAACCATCTTCGGTGGTTTCGACTGGATGTGTTTCGAAATGCTCTTTGAGGCTGGTGTTTTTGCAAACTACGGTGAATTGAACTGAGGTGTCGATACCAGCAAGAAATCCGCTGAACTGTTGCATCAATGAAACCAGGCGAACTTCGTCGAAGCCGCTGACGTGGACTCCGTCTAATTCGTAGCAGCATCTGTAACTGCCGTCTTTCAAAACGATGATACCAAGTCCGGAGGCATCGTCCTGGAACAAATCCCAGATTGGAAGCAATGTAGCAGCCGATGGATTTGGACGCGGGACCGAAAGCGAGGGCAATTTGGCTAATGCCTCAGCCATCTTAGGTGTGGTTACCGCTTCGTCCTTTTTTCTGAACAGCCCAGTAAGACTGGATAGTGAAAATCCAGTTTTGATATTTTGTGCTGTTTTGATTTTAGATATGCGGTTCATTGAGCTAACCATTTCTTTTATACCTGATTTTCAGATTGTTAATAAGGGAGGAGGGAGTTTGAGTTTGGATTTGGACTAGGGAGATTGGGGCGTGAATTGAGCTTTGAGTTTAGAACTTTAAATTTGGTGCCGGTGGTGTGAGGTCGAGGTGTGGGGTCTGTCTTTGAGGTAGTTCGGGGTTGAATGCTGGGTTTAAATTGAAGTTGAGTTCTTGGTCCAGGTCTTGTGATTCAAGAAAATCGGGAAGTTCTTCATCTATCAAAAATCTGTCTTGCTTGGGGTCAGCGCCTGGGATGAATGTTGTGGGAGTGATATAAAAATCGAGTGCTGTGTCCCAGAAACTGCCGGTTGCATTGAGTGTGATTAGCGAATATGCAGGACCCAGTAAACAGATGAAAATTGCGATGAAAGTGCGAAGGTCGTGCTGTCCACCCATAATTGGAATGGGCTGGCACCAGCTGTACAGCTGGCTTGCAACTATCAAGCCGGCCAGGCAGGAAATGAGCTGGTCGTAGCGCAAACCAAATAGTTTTGGTTGGTCTTCTAAGTTAAGTGGTGTGATGTCGTTCATTTCGTTTTTCTCTTTTTACTTTACTTAGGCTACTGCGCTCATGAAGAGGAATCTTGCTGCTCGGTCTGCTGATATTCGAAGGTCGTAGATTCGTTGGACTATGTGGTTGGGGATTGTGACTGGTTTTGAGTTTCCTAATTTTGCTTGTCTTATTTGATGGTCCAGTAAATCTTGTGGGAGTAGTGCGCTGCGGTCGACTTGATAAAAGTATTTGACTGCTTCGTGATATTCGCCGCTTAGTCTGTAGATTTCAGCCAGTATGTAGATATGACGACTCTTGTTTTTCAGGTTGGCGACTGTTTCGATTGCGTTTTTTAATTCATCTTTGGCGATTTGCAGGATCTTTTCGCCTGATTGAAAACTATCTCTTGCACAGTAATAAGCATTGAGTGCGATTTGCGCTTTTTCCAGTTCGGTAGCTCCATACATTCTGCTGCTTAATATTGCATGACCGAACTTTTTGACTGGCTCAATAGCTGGAGCATCAACAGCCAAAAGAGGAATTGTATCGTTAGGAATAAAAGATTCGGTCCACCAGGTGTAAGTGCAACCAGGGCAGGTGGCAATCATTGCTGCTCGAATTTGAGGATCGGGAAGAACTCGGTGCAAATCAGCTTCGATACGTGCAAGCGGATTGAGGACAGGAATTTCTTCTACACAAGCTGTAGCAAAAATCTGATAGCACTTAGGGCACATGAGTGAGACTTCGCCAAGCTTGTAGCTGTTGCTTGAGGAATTTGATTGAAGTGTGTCGTTTGCGAGTTCCATGTGTGCGTAACCTCTTTGTATTACCTAGAGTAATACTGTGGCTACCACCTGTGAATTGGTGATTCTCCCATCCTCAGTGGGAATATTCCCATGCTTGGCTCAAATTTTAATTTTGGTCTGACTTTTAGGCGTTGTCGTCACCAGGATCGTGTTTAATCATTTCATCGCGAATTTCATCTAGGCTTTGACCATTATCTGCGGGTTTTCTTTTGCCTAAATGGATGGTGCCTCTAGGACTGTCGTCTCCGCCACGCGATGGACGCTTAGTTGAATAGTTATCGATAACGGCTCTTATGTCAGGTGTGTATCCTCTATGAGCTTCAGGATCACCAGCTATTGAGTAGTTTGGTAGAACCTTGCCGGGTTTGTAATCAACTTGACGTGCTACCTGGCGAACCATGTCGCTATTGATGTAAGCATGTTTAGCGTAAAGGTCGTTGTTGCTTGTAGATTGAATGTGAGCAACGGCTTCAGCAACATAAACATCGCTGTCTGTAATACTTTCGGGTCTGTAGGAACCAGGGTCCGAGGCCATCATCTCTTTAATGATGTGTACTCGTTGGACCGAAATATTGTCACCCAGTTCATTGGCAGCAGTACCAAATGCACGTACCGATTCCGCATCGGAGTGGTCTATTTGAGCTGCAACCTGAACTACTTTAGGATTAGACATTGCAGCACCGCGAACTCCAGCCGAAGCCATCATTCGAACTACAGATTCACCACCAGAAGCTTGGCTCTGACTGACGTTCTGAGAATAGTTGTTTGCAACTGTTGATTGTGTGATGTTTAATTTTTGCAGTAACGCAGAGTTTGAGCCGTTGTCTACAACAGGTGGCTCGGTTGAAAGTCCTTTGGCTGCGACTAGAGCATCATAAGTCTCAAGGTAGTTGTTAGGTCTTGCGGTAGGACCATATATGTCTTGGACGATATCGACCGAGTTACAGATTAGTTCAACGTCTTCAGCGTCATTGCCAGTGCGGTTTAAGTCGCCGTATTTTATCATGACCTGGGTTATGGCTTTACCGTGTCCCGGGGTCAGAGAAGATGCTGCTTTGGTTGCGACCGCTGGAATGTCTGGACCAGTAGTTCTACCTAGAGTTGATTGAACGGACTTTTGCAAGAATGATGCAGTACCCTTAACAGCTGGCAAGGCTTCAGCCTGAGTAGAAGTCTTAACCGGTGCCGAACCTGCAGCGGCGTTGTTCCAGGTGTCCCATCCTAAGCCTAAGCTTGCAATTTTCATACGTGCTTGAACGGCTTCTGGCTTGAAGCCAGAGTTGATACTTTCGGGATCCATGATGCCAGCAAGTAATTCGACTTGTTCGTCTTCGCCGCAATAGCCTAGAGTCGAGTTTAAGTGGTCAGTTACGGCATTGCCCTTTTGACCTTGAACCCAAGCCATTGCACCTTTTGCACCCTCTTTAAACATACCGTGTTGGAAATTTTGTTTGGCGGCAGCAGTGTTGCCCCAGTGTTTTCCACTTAGACCCATCATGATACCCGAAGCCATTCTGTCGCCGATGCCTTTTGGCTTGTCATAGCCGGCATTTATGGCTGCCTGTCTCATTTTATCTGCGAAGATTTCGTTCTTGGAGCCTTGTGCGACAATACCTGAAGCAGCTAGCATTTGAGCCCCGCGTACGTCGTCGACTGGCTTGTACATTAGATTGCCGTTGGCATCTTTCATATGATTGCCATTTTCGTCTAACATGGGTTCTTTCTGAATTTGGGTCAAAGCGACTCCGCCACCCATGCTACCGACGAGTGCACTTTGTTCGTTGTTGCCAATGATAGGCGAACTTAAATCACGAGCAGCGTTAGCAGCTCCTCGAGCCCACATACCGCCAAGATATTGAGCTAAAGAAGCGTGATTGTTTAACGCACCTGGTTTGAAAGGCGCTTTCATTGCTTCTTTCATTGCTGCAAAAGAACCGGTCGGTTTGGCAGCGCCTGCTGTTCCGTTTGCTCCTGATGCGCTTGCAGCTCCAGCGGGGGTTCCTGATCCGGTTGTTGAACCTGGGATTGCTTGTGCTTGTTGTCCGGTGACTCCATGCTTTTTATCGAGCTCTTTCATGTCGAATAGTGAGCCTTGTGCGTCTGCGTCTGCGGCTGCACCACCACCAGAGCCTGGTTGTGTCGGTGGGTTTGTCGGAGGAGTGGGGGTGGTCGGAGGAGTCGGACCTTTTGGTCCACCGGGTCCTGCAGGCGGATTGCCATTGGGCTTTGGTGGAGGAGTGTTCATTTTTCCACCTTGCAAATTCAAACTACCTTGAGCATTGTTTGCATTTGCTGCATTCGCTGCATTCGCTGCATTCGCTGCACCATTAGCGCCTTGAGCGGGAGAACCATTAGCGTTTAGCGCAGTATTCAATTTATTGTTCAAGTTAGGGTTCAAATTAGCTTGCGCCTGAGGGC
>CAZFKB010000166.1:0-5300 GCA_964519785.1 uncultured Candidatus Obscuribacterales bacterium
TCTTCCACCCATTTTTTTGCTTCGTTCATGTCTTTGTTGTGATTGTAATAGAAGTTGGCTGCCTGGAAATAAGGCTTTTTCGCTTCGTTTGATGCCATTACATCCTGGATTTGCTTGGTCAACTTGTCTGCATATTCGACACTGATTTCAATTGGAATTTTGGTTTTGTCCCAAATCAGATTGAGTTTAGATGACTCATCGCGGATTTCATTGAAATCGATAGTGAATGTTTCCATCGACCATGGCATTGTTATTGGTTTTACAGCAAAGCGAAAGAGGTCTTGTTTTTCGTCATATTTGTAAGGACTCCAACCTTCAGGTCCTTTATTGACAATAACAGTCCATTCTTCTTTTCCAGGAATTGTCATTAAGGCATAGGTACCCGCTGGAACCTCTTTACCGTTTAATTTTACGTCGGTGCTGAATGTGATTTTGGTCGCCTGGTTAGCTCCTGTGCGCCAGACTTTGCCATATGGAACCATTGCGCCAAATATGGCACGCTCTTTTACGTTTGGTCTTGAATAAACCACTTCGATGTCAGTTAAACCAACACGTTGTTTTAACGTACAAGAGGGGCTCGCTTGAGGAAATTCGATTTTAGGCGCGTCTGCCATTGCCATTGAATTCAATGAAAAGGCAGTAGCAATCGAGAGTAACAAAGGAATATGCTTCGAGTTCATGTATCCTCCATGGATGCTCTTAGGAAGTAAAAGCGATGCCATAGGATACAACAATAAATCGGTTAATTCATCATGGTTTCATCGACTAAATCTAGTATCTTGGCGGATACCTGTTCGAAAACGGCTTCGCCTGACAACTGGCGGGGCATTTGACCCAAATGTATTTGAAATGCAGAACAAATTTTGGACTGTTTTGAAATTGAAGCAACGCATCGCAGGCGGTATCAAGATTGAAAGTCCTAAGACTAAGGAGTTATCTCTCTGGTATTACTCATGCTAATTTCGACTGTGCACTATCTGAGTAAGAGTCCAAAACTGGCATGGTTGAATCATTACACTCTGCTTGAAAATTCTGCCGCGCGAAAAACAGCTAGAAAAGCAAAAGTCAAAAATCCAAGGATAGAGAAAAATGCTGAGATAACTTTGTTTTTCTCGTTTTTAGAAAATAAAGCCATTAGACCAAAGAGACTAGTAAGTCCACCGACAATTACAAATGCTGTCACTTTGTCTGCAAAATTGGCATAGATTCCTAGCGGTAAAGTAAGTAGCCAAATGGCTATTGCTGGTATTTTCAGTATCAGCAGTAAGTCTTTGGACGTAATCATTTCCAGGTCGTGCCCGGTAAGCCAAGCTAGAAAATCTCTTTCCATTACCTCATTACAACAGAAAAGTGCCTAAAATTCAAGTTTATTGATTGTTTTCTAACCTCTTCAGAAGGATTTGCCATCATATCTGGTGGCATCATTTTGGTCGTGATTTTCGCTAATTATTGTCCTGTCTAGCTTGCCAGTAACAATCAGGTTGCAAATAGAAAACAGTAAGGCGAAAAGTGCCCTACTGTTTTTAGTGTTACATTCAATTCCAGTTGTTTAAATTACCACTGGCTGCGCGAGCGCACTTGGGGTTGTGAGGGATTGACGGCGATTTGTCTGCCATCAATTTCAGTGCCGTTGAGGACTTTTACTGCTTGTTCAGCAGCAACCTGGGTGCCCATTTCGACAAATGCGAATCCGCGTTTGCGACCAGTTGTGCGATCTAAAGGAATCGCTACCGACGTTACTTCGCCGGCTTGTTCGAAAATCTCTTGCAGTCTTTGTTCTGAGACGTTAAAAGACAAGTTGCCCACGAAGAGCTTCAGTTTTTCTGTATTCATTAATTTACTTCTATGACACTTACACGGCAATCTAACAATTTCGGCCGGGTCGCTCCAGTGCCGGGAGCTTGTGTAGTATGTACTATTGAAATCTTGATTTCAAGCCTTTTTTCACTCTTGTTGCATATGTTATTGTCAGGGAATCCAGGGTATAAAAGAAAAAGACAGGCTTTAAAACGATCCCAACGACGGGCTCAACCTTGCGCTAAAGCTCCTTTTTCTACCTCGTCTGTTCGTCCTTTTTTGAACGAGGTATAAAAGTTATGACTTTTACGGGCTTTTTTGTTTATTTGATCATTTCAGCCATTTTTGCATTTATCGTTGACCGGGTAGTGCCGCGTCGCATCCCAGGCGGTTTTGTAGCTGCCACTATCGTTGGTATTATTGGTGGAATGATAGCAGTCAAGCTTGGCCCGCCGGAGCCTTCAATAGCAGAGATTGCAATTTTACCTGTCGCGATGGGTTCGCTTATCATGGTTGTGTGTTTAGCACTAATGGGCAATAGTCAGAAGCGATATCGAAACAAAGCCTGACCGGACGAGAGATTAAGTCTTGTAGATTTTGATTCGACACTTAGTTCCTTCGTGGATCTAGTCATCCACTTGTATTCTTCAGCTCATGAAGCGACTTTGCTCACATCAAGTCTGATGCCAAGTTTGCTTTCAAGTTCAGATTGAGTTTTCACATAACCTAGCATTCCATACAAAGTAATCATTCCAGAATACATATTTAGACCGTGCATTAGTGGCATCGCATCTAGTATCGCTTCCATTTCTTTAAGAGTAAGCCAAACTTTTGCATGATACTGCTCGGGAATCGAACCAATGTGTTCAAGCAATTTTATCCAGGCAAGCTCAGCATTTGCATAGTCGTGGTCGTGCAAAAAATCTTTTACAAGTTGCAGGTTCTGTTCTACTGCAAGTAACGATTCATGCTCTGCCGCTTTAGGATCGGCGTAGATATAAAAGCTCGCCGCAAGCGAGTAATTATTTTTTCTAACGCCTTTCATGATTCCATCGTCTCCCTGGCCAAACGCCATTCGGTTTTGAGCATCTCTGTTGTTTGTATTGACGGCCAAAACATGCTTGCTGTTCCCAGCGCCTTCTGGAAACAAAGCTCTGCTTTATCGTGTTCGCCTGCCTTAAAATAGGCTTTAGCAATTGCAATACGCTTCCTTATACAAGCCAAATAGTGCTTGCCTTCAGCTTTGTGTGCGCTCTCGAATTCTTCTAATTGTACAAATGCTTCATCGATTTCTTGAATGCTGCAAGTTGCATTGGCAGACAAGAAAATTAGGCTTGTAGCTAGCGTTGGAAATAGTATGTCAGTCTGTTTCATGGCGAATACCGGCTGCAAATGATTAAGTAACGAGATGCTAATCGACATTAAAATCCTAAGCTTTGCAGAAAGATAAGTCATTGCCGAAAACCTACATTTACACCTGTGGTTTTCCCTAGGTTTTTTGGCTTGATGATGGCTTCTTTAAACCTTAAATAGGCTAGGCAAATAGTACACAAATAGGACTTTGAAATGAAAAATGCATTTGTTGCACGCCTGCTTTCATTCATACTTTGTTTTAGTCTGAACCTATGGGCAATTCAGCCTTCTTGCCTGGCGAGCGAAACTGAGTTAAACAAAACCAGAGCGGCTCTCTTGTGTATTCCTGGACTGACTCAACATTCGTCTACTTATGAGCAATTGTCCAGGCAAATGGCAGAATTTAAAATTGAAACCATTGCCCTGGATGTGCAGGGGTTTCAGGCGTCCGAGCGGGGTGAAAAGCAGGAGCCAATAGACTTTGAGCGAACTGTTGACCAGGTCAAACTCAGAGCTGATTTATATAAAAGGAATAACCCAAATACTCCGGTATTTGTTCTGGGAGAGTCTACTGGCGGGACGATCGCACTCAAGCTGGCGGCTAAATATCCCGGTTGTGTCGATGGTATTTTGTGCTCTGCGCCAACCTGGAAGGTGAATGACAGAAACAAAATAGCATTTCTCGAATTGCTTGATCTTACGGTCTTTAGATGGCGCAAGCATGGGCTTGCAGTAAATTACGTAATCAGAAGGACTACAAAAAACAAGGCTCTGCAAGCACATCTCAAAGACGAAGTAGGGCGCAGGCAAAGATTTTCGATAGGCGAATCTGTTAAGTTCATGCGTTTTATCAATGCCAGCCCAAAAACTGTTAAAACCATCGAGTCTACTCCGGTTTTTGTGGTGCACGGCTTGAACGACAGGCTTGGGCAGACAAAGTGGACAGCTCGACTATTCAATAAGATAAAAACAAGTCAAAAGACTCTGGTAATCGACTGTAATGCCGAACATTTAATCTGTGAAGAAGGTCAATGCTCAAAGCCGATTATTGAAGCAATTAAAAACTGGATAGACAAAAGTATAAACCAAGAAGTCAGTCTGCACCCAGAAGGACTACTTTTGTCGAGCGACGGTCTTGGTGAAAATAAGATTCGATATACCAGAGACTTGTTCAAGCTTGCCGGTGTCAAAATCGATACCACACTTGCCCAGGATTTCACTCGCGAATCAAAAGAAGCAACGCCCTAGTAGACTGATTTATCTGAGGCTGATTTCGATTCTATTGTTTAGATAACGGCCTTGAGGGGTTGAATTGTCGCCAATCGGGCGAGACTCTCCAAAACCTTTTATTGAAAGTCTTCCAGGATCTATGGAGTGCGACTTGAGCCAGTCACAGACTGCTTGTGCTCTGTTTTGTGAAAGGCGGATGTTTGTACTTGTTGTGCCAGTTGCATCGGAGTACCCTTCAATTTGAATCTTGTGGTTGCTTACTTTTAGGGCCTCTAACAAATCATTCAACTCCATTTCCGACTCGGGTGTGATGCTTGCAGTTGCCTGATTAAAGGTGATGCCAAACAAAATGGCGCGCTTGTGGTTTTGCAGTCGGCTATTTATCGAATTGCGTGCAGGCATTTTGCAATAACAGGCAATCATATTGTTCTTTTTTGAAAGCCAGAGCGATTCCAGATTGCCATCTTTTGCGGTCAGTCCATTTGCTTCTGCGCCTGCTCCATTGAAAATGATCAGACCCGCACCGTGCAATTGAGGTGCGCTTTGCTTGTCTGCGTCTTTATAAAACTCAAAGCGCATGATATTGCCGGTAAGCGCACCATATATAGTGCCCGAGTCTTTTTCTATACAGCCTGAGATTTGTGAGCCGTTTTGTCTTAGCTTGATTGCTCCAAGCGCGCTTGAAAATGTTCCTGTAGCAAAATTTGATGCAGTCTCTGCTTGGCCCAAAGCCTCGCCATATCCTTCCAGTTCCATAATCTGTATCTGGCTATTATCGCCCCAGTTATCAACTATCACAAACTTGATCCGTCTTAAGACAGGCGAGCCAGGCAAGTCAATTTTTGTGCGGGCAAGCTTTGCTGCAGTAGTGCTACAGAGTTTCTTAAATCCAGTGCCATCTTCAAAAGAAGAGCCAAAGA
>CAZFKB010000167.1:0-5288 GCA_964519785.1 uncultured Candidatus Obscuribacterales bacterium
AACCTTGGACATGCCTTCCTTTCATGTACAACCTCAAATACAAGGTTTTCAGTCCACAGCAAGAAGAAATTAGACGCACTCCTGCGTTTATTGTGCGCTTACCGGACGATCAATTTGTTGCGTTCAATCGCGAGTGTCCTCGGGGACGAGGATGCTACCTCAACTACGTAACAGAATCCATCGAAAATTGTGGTTGCGGTACTGCAGGAAAACAGTGCTGCTGCGCCATGAAAACCGATCATCCCGTATTTGTTTGTTGCTGTCACATGGACGTTTACGACACCGTGACCGGCGAATGCTTGCGAGGACCTTCACCCAGACGAGCAAAGCGAATTGACGTAATTATTCAAGGCGATCAGATTACATTGGGTCGAATGGAACAATTTTCAATTGTTTGATTTTGCCAAGTATCGATAATGTGCACTAAACGAAAGAAGATTTGTCTAAACCAATGAAGAGAAAACACCGTGTCCTCACAGCCGCCTTAAGGATTTTGGCAGCATTCAATGCGCTAATCTGTGCATACGCAATCTATGGATATTCGGTTGTTCATAGTTCAGTAACGACTGTCATTTCGTCTGTTTTTGCATACAAATTTTCTACTAATGGAACTGTTCGCAAATTCTAATTTGGTATCGCAACAGATAGCTCACATCCTACTTCTAGGGAAAACCCGAGTTCAATTGGTTTAGCAAAACAGCAAAATGGAAGGCAGGACACAAAAGGATTGTGGTTTGCATATGAAAGACAAAATTGGAACTTTCATGATTGCCTCAATTCTTTCGAGTTCTTGCGTCTATTCAGCAAGAGCATTGAGATTAATTCCAGAATTTAGAAACCAGATTCAAGCTCAACAGTCAGAACTCAGTAGCGAATTACAAAAAGCTCCCCAATCTGCCACTCCCTACAAATCACTCTCAGACGAAGAGATCGTAAACTGGGCGAATATCACAAAATAGAAGGTAATTAGCGCTTCGTCTTGTAGTCATCCGCGCTAACAAGCTTGTCTTGCTTGTATGTCAACACGCGGATTTCGTGTGGTCCGGTTTGAACAAACTTGCGAGATAGTTGTGCTTTTACTTGCGGGTCGCCGTAGATTTTCAAATCAATCGAATAGGGGTCTGCTTTGCACGAAATCAGATACGATGCCGATTTTGATGGTACTGCGAATTTCAAATCCTGGTGTCCATAATTTACGGTCGCATCGAATCCTGGCAGTGACGAACTAATTGTGCGGGTGTGTCCGTGACGCTCGGTAATGTCGAGTCCGGCTTCCAGTCCAGCTTTATACAACAAAGAAGCGACCAGACATATGCCACCGCCCTCGGTTGTTTGAGTGTAGTTGCCTACGTATGTTGGAGCCGCAAGAAATCCACGCTCGAATGTGCGCGGACCTACTTTGTCGTTGAACGAAAACGGTCTATCAAGCGTTATAACGGTCTTGTCGAGCTTTGCTGCAGCTACTTGAATATTGGTTTTTTGTTGCGGGCTCAACTGACTGATAGGCAGATGAGCGTGAGCAAGCTCGGCTTGATATGGGCGCATCAAGAGGTAAACAAGACCAAGAGCCGCAGGCAATAAGACTAAGAACAGATTCTTTTTCATGGCTTAGTCCTTGATTGAAAGCGAGCCAGGTTGAGAGTAGCCCTTGATCAAATTGGTGTACATGCCTTCTAACTGGACTGGCTTGAGATTTACTTTGCCAGGCAATTCCATGCGCAATAAGGTATGGAATTGTGATTTTCCAGCAGGGACTGTGGTGCCAAAGAAGACCATACGGTCGTCCAGAATATCCTGGTGTGTCCACCAGGGTTGACCCCAGTCGCCTTGCACAGCAGCTTGATTATTGCTGTCTTCTTCTGCAGCGTCTTCCATGCCTCTGTTTTCGACAACCTCAGCACCAGACGGAAGAGGAGACTCGACTATGACGTATGGCAGCGAAATTGGCGTCTCAATCGAGATTTTCATCAAGAGCAGTTCGCCCGCTTTGAGATCGCCAGTCACCGGCACAGACTTGAGGTGCAAGACACCATCAGATGTGGTGGCAGCAGGCTCGAGTCTCATGAATTCGCGCTTGATTTGCAAGCCCTTGGGTTGCGACTCGCCAGCAATATTGTCGGTAGGCTTCAAGTTTCTCAGATAGGACAAGAAACTATTGTAGTAGAGCTTGCCTGAGCCTGACTTGTTCAAGCTTAGCTTTTGATTTGCTTTATACACGAATGATTTTTCGGTATTGAACAAATCTTGAGCGGTAAATGTCGCAGTATCTTTAGAGACTTCATCTAAAAGAACCTGGACCGAAGCGCTTTCATAAGCAAGGGTCGGTGGGTTGATTAGAGCGTCTTTCAAGAAAGCGAGCAATACTTCAGCGGTGGTTTTAGTGTTTGCCCAGCCCGATTTATCGCGGTGGACCAAGAGCCATTGTTTGACGGCTTCTACTTTGTCACCGGTTGGCTCAACTTGAAGCATTGCACGCAAAGCCAAGGCGGTCGACTCAACCCCAGTGTATCTGTAAGTGTAGTCATAACCAAGTCCGTTGTCTTTGCCAGTGTTTATCTTCTTCATCATGGCTGGGGTATGCTCCCAGTCGATGGTACCGTCGGCGGTATTGGCGAGCGTAACCAGACGGTCGTAAACTGTTCTGGCTTTTGCTTTGTCGCCAAAATTATCGAACGCCATAGTGAGGTATGAAAGCGGCTCGGGAGTATACAAAGGTGTGTGCTCGCTTGCCATTTTCAATAACCAGTTCATCACTTCCGCTTTAGGCTTCTGGTGATAAAGACTCATGACGTATGCGGCGCGAGCCATGTCACAGGTGCGCTCACGAGCCATATAGTCTTTGACCAACTTGGGATCGGAAAGCTGAGTTTGCAGTGTTTGCATCGAGGTGCCAAGCCATTTTACGGCTGGGTCGGTCATTTGCTTGTATTCAGCGTTTGGCAAAGTGCCAGACTGATTCATGAGCTTGAGAGCTTCAAGCACATAGCAAGTGAGCGAAACATCAGAGTTGTCCTCTTTCCACCAGCCCCAGGCACCGTCTGAATGTTGATAGTCTTTCAAACGACCAAGTGCAAGCTTTTTCACAACTTCGAATTTTTTGAGGTCGGCTGCTTCCAGTGGGACCCCAAGTTTTTGATGCATATGATATGCCACTATAGATGGCATCAGCTTACTTGTAGTTTGTTCGGTACAACCATACGGATAATCTATGAGCGAAGAGAATCCGCCTTTGATTTGTCCGATACTCGAAGCGGCAAGACTGACCGTGATATTGGGATCACTTGCACCTTGCGGAATCTCGAATGGCAAGGTGACGTTTGGTTTTTCATCGGTTAAGATGCCTGTCAAGGTTTTGAACATATTGATTGCAAATGCATTGATCGGCAAGGACTTTTCTAGTGCGTCACCGCCTGTAGAACAGACCGCTTTCAATTGCAGAACCGCATTACCAGAGTTCTTTGCCGTGCAATTCCAGATATAGCGAGCTACACCGTCTTTAGGCACGTTTATAGTCTGGGTCAAGGGCTTGTCGAAATCAAATTGTCCATTAGACACAAGTGTCAACTTGACGCTTTGATCCTTGCCAGAATAATTGTGCACTATGCCCGTGATCTCGCCCTGGTCGCCCGTGGTGAAGAATCGAGGCAGCGCAAGCCTTGCAATGATGTCTTGAGTTACAAGTATTTTTTGCGTAGCTGAACCGATATCGGTACCCGAACTTATCCCTCGCACTGTAGCGCGCCAAGTCGTCAAGTTATCTGGCAGTGACACTTTGGTTGTGACCACGCCATTTTTATCGGTTATAAGATTGGGCAACCATGCGGCTGTATCTTTGAAATTCTTGCGCATACGCGGCTCAATCTTGTCTGGTCCGCCCGAGTATTGCTCAGGGAAACTGGAGAAGGATTGAACGTTATTTGCACGCTTGTAATAGAAGAATTTGCGGATATCCTGAGTTGCATCCCCGCGGATTGCATAGATACTCTCATCAACCACACCAAGCGATACTTCGATGTTTTGAGCTGGAGCACCATTGTTCTTGGTCGCTTTTATAGTGTAGGTCGCAACCTCGCCCGGTTTGTATTTTTCTTTGTCAGTCGAGACTTTGAGGTCTATAAAATGATTGTCGGGAGAAACCATGAGCATGATTTCTTTCTCGAACATCTGTTTCTTGGCGGTAACAATATTGCAGCCAAAGAAAATGTTCGGTGCATGCTCATCTTTTATAGGTATTTCGACCATTGCCGCATTGCCTGAGCAAGAGACAATTTTGTAGTCGAATATACGCATGCCTTCGACAGTTACAAGAGCATCGCACTTGTCTTTGCCATTGAATGGACCAGAAATCATAATCTTGGCAGTTTCGCCAACTTTATAGACTTTCTTGTCGGCAACAACTTTAAACAAGTCTTGCTCAGACTGAGTATAAGGCTCGCTTGAATTTGCAATCCAGAATGAATTGCCATAAACAATCGAATGACCTTTTTTGTCTTTGGCTTCGGCTAAGACGTAAAAAGTATCAGTTGGCCATGCACCTTCGACTTTGAACGAAACATTGGCTTTGCCGTTAGCATCAGTGGTAACTGTTTGCTTGGCAAAAGTTTGCTCAGGCATGGTCTGGTGCTTGGCGTGGTCATAGGGCCAGCGCGACAAGCGGACATTTATAGTTTGGTTGGCGACTGGTTTGCCATCATAGTCGAGCGCAAGAATCTCGGACTCCATAGCTTCGTTTGGCGTAACCACATATTTTTTAGGATTGACAAAGAGTGTGAAATCACCTGCGGTGGCAAGCACATTCTTGTCGGACGAAACTGTCATGCGGCTTATGTCAGTGACATCGGCATGGATTTTCAAGTTGCGCTCGTTATAATCCCACAGACTATAAGGGCTTGTGGCATTGACTTCGTGCGCTGGTGCTGCAAATTCGATCTCAGCTTCGCCGTCTTTATTCGTGACCGCTTTTCCTTCGGCAACAAACAACCCGCCGTAGTCATAATCGTCTTCGCGATAGTTTTCTTCCCAATCATCGAAATATTGATAATAATCGGGACGTGGCTCTATCGAATAACGAATGGAGCTGTCTGGATTGGAATAAATACTGTATTTGATTTGTGCATTGGATACTGGCGCGCCGAAATAATAGGTCGCACGCACTTTGGCTTTAACCTTCTCTCCCTGGCTAACGCGTGGCGTAGTGGGGATGATTTCAACTTGATACTCGGGCTTTCTATATTGAACGACTTCAAAAGCTTGATAGCTAGTCGAATCGTCGTTATAGGTGAGTTTGA
>CAZFKB010000168.1:0-5287 GCA_964519785.1 uncultured Candidatus Obscuribacterales bacterium
TCATTTCGGCCTAGAATCAGTCATTATCATGACCGATAGTGTCTGAGAATAAATATTATGTTGAGTTTTCAATTCTTCTGTTGTGATAAAGCCGCAAATTGATTGCTTCTACCACCTCCTCTGCATCAAGAGGAAGCCACGCATCGGCCACATCTATGTACGGAGGAGTGAAAATTATAGAGTCCATTTTTTCTTTCATCATGCCCATTGCGAGTATTTCAGATAGTTTTAGCAACCCTGTCAATCTGGATTTGTCTTCAACGGCAAATTGGCGAAGTGAATTTCTATCATATGGGACTATTCGGACACTACGCCAATTTAGCCAACAAAATGTTTTGACTTCGCGAATATAACTCCATGGAATTTTTTCAAAATTTCTCTGAGGGCATCGAACGCTCAAACCTTCAGAATCCATTTCTATAATGGGTAAAACAGATTGGTGAATTTCTTTTCGTAATGCAAAGTCTACTGTTACGGCAGCGATAATAGATACTGAAATGACAAATAAAAATAGTAGAGGATACATCCTTGCAAGTAATGCAGCTAATTCACTAGAAACAATGCTCGCAATAAAGAAGTATACCGAACACAAAACGAACAACAAAGCAAAAGGAAGGAACGGCGCCCACAATCTTGTACGCTTGTTTTCTTTTAAAGCCCTTTCTCTATTCCAATACAGCCTCAGCGGCTTACCTGGGTCGGTAAGACTTAGCCCTGCCACAACGTCAAAGTCCAATTGTTTCTCGTTTTCGGGAGTTCCGTCCATAGTAGTAAATATTCCCGTCAAATTGAAGAACTACAACAAAAGAAAGACAAGCAACGGTTTCTGGTTAAGGAAGTTGAAAGCTGAACTGCTCGGAGACTAGGCTGATAATCACTTTTATGTTGCACTGCCGATCTTTTTTGCATGTCGACAATCTTTCATATGACGATTCGATTTCATGCAATATCGCCGTCCCAAACTGCTTTGAGTTACTGATCTAAAAAGCTGCATTTCATCTCTAAATCTGTATTTTTCAAACTCTAGCATTTTCAAATCCCGCATGGTGCGCTCTTCTATGGATAATAGAAAACTGCGAGCCTTATCCGGATTATCATTGAGCAATTCAGCAAACTCATAGACTTCTTCTAAATTTGCAATTACATCAGAGGTGTGAACCTTCTTCTTAAGCCTCTTCAAAAGACGCTGAATCCAATACTTCGATTCATCTGGATCAAGCGAGAGAAGACTTGAATAAGCAAGTATTCTAAGTCCATACTCTTCTATGAAACAGAAGTTGTAGTAGTCTTTTACTGAAAATCTGAAATTGACATCAGACAAGAACGGCAGTCCTTGCCTTTTTATACATTGCACCGCTAAGCTGCGCAATGTATTTAAGTCCTGAAACATAGAGAATCTGCCAATTTCTCTAAAAATAGTTCCATCAAAAGCATTCGTCGGAACAAAAAGAGGCAGATATCCAGCTCGAATTTTCAGTTCGCCATATGTGTCTGATTCAAAAACAATCACTCTTAAAATATGATCGAAAGGGACCATAATCAGCGCATTTTCATGCAGAATCGTGCCTGGCAATTCGCGCAAAAGATATGAGCAGAATGCTCTTTCCTTCAGAAGTTGTTCTACAAGATTATTCATTTGCTTATCCGCCAGGTTCTCAAGATAACAAACAATTGGCAAAACGGTCGGCAGTACGCCAGTCTTACGTTGTCAAAGTTCACAATGGCTAGGCGACTGTTCCAGACTATGTAATATCGGTTTTTACTCGGCCTGGCACGCTGCTTTTGTAGAATCTGACACAGAATTAAAAATTCAGCGATTCAATTGCATCTTCAGATAATAGACTTCTTGTTGCAAGCTTTTCATTTCCGCTTCCTTGCTACCAAGGTCTCTATACAACGTTCCAGCAGAAGCCGGCTGTGCTATTTTGATCTGAGCTTTTAGCGTGTCTATATCTTGCTGCAAAAGCTGCATTTTGCTTTCTTTTGCCGTAATTGAACGTTTTGCATCATCAATATTCTGAGTATTTTGAATGGGGGTAGCTGGATTCTGCAAAGGCGTAATTGGCGTTGAAATACTTTGATAAGGCGCACGCCATGCAGGTTCCTCTGTTTTGGAAGTAGTATTAGGAGGAGCCACTTGAAGAGAATTTATCGATTCAGTTTTTGGCACAGGCAACATCGATCGTATTTTGCTGCCCACATAGCCATATGCAAGAATGGCTAAAAATGCTACTGCACAACACACTGATGCATGCCATCTTCTCAGCTGAGATCGTGCTTCTATTTCTGGATCAACTTGTTCAACCGGTTCAGCCGAATATTGAGATTGATTCTCTGGTTCCTTGAAATTCTCTTGAGAGGACTCTTCCTGAACATCCAAAACAGGTTGGCAAATACAATTTTGGTCATCAGAATGTTCTGATTCAAAATGCTTTTTGAAAACATCGTTGTAGAAATTGTTATATTCTTTCAGCTCTTGCTCTACTTCTTCTTTTACTTGTCCACCTTGCTTATCTGGATGCCAGGCTTTTACTAGCAGCTTGTACCTTTTCTTGATAGTTCTCCAATCAGCACCTAAAGGCAGTCTAAATGCCGCATAAGCTTCTTGTAGTTCTTCTCTTGTTGGCATTAACTTCCCCAGACCGCTTTGTGGACATCAAAGAAAAGCAAAAACAAAGAAACTACAGTGAGTGATATTAACCACCAGGGCGGTGCCTGGATTTTCTCTGACAAAGATTGACCAACTACTTGCCCAGGACCAAGTGAATTAGTTAACTCTTGCATGAAACCATTAATGATGCCATCACAAGCCATCTTGTTGAATCCTTCTATTCTTGATTCAAAGTCCATGCTCAATACAGTATCAGTCGATTCGATTGGTTTTAGTTGCATCTCAAGCTTCAGATATCGCTGCACTCTGATATTTCTTGAATGAGGATGTCCTCTTCCATCAGTTTCCATGCGCGTCTCTTCATCAGAAAAGCGAAGTTCAGCAACAATTCTTCCCGTATTAGTATCAGCAAGAACCACATTCCATTTATCTCCGTACTTGTAGCTAAGAACAGATAAAAGCTCGCGGACTTTCGAGAAGGCGTGCTGCATATTCATTGAAAATCGCATCGGTGATGGATGCAAAAGATTGTACGCTCTTACATTTGCCTTGTGAAAAAACGGCCACGCGCCCCAAATAAACCCAATACTGGCAGGAATCCAGCAAGCCCCTGAATTAGATGGAATAGCGTGATAAACAAGTGTTCCAACAAGACTGAAAGCGAAAAATCCCACTACTAGTCCAAGGAAAATCATTTCTAAATATCTCCCGGCATATCAAATCTAGACGGGGTAGATTTTTCAAAACTTCGCTCTTCCTCATCAAGATCAGGCTCTTCTATCGGCTTCTTCTTGTGCTCAGGCTTGTTTTGTTCACTGTATCTGTTTCGGTCATATTTTGGCTTAGAAGTCTTTTTACTCTCCCCTTGAATTTTAGTTGGCGATTGCTCCTGCCAATCAGGTTTCGATGCAACCTCCTTGCACCGCTCTTTCAATTTTTCATCGACTTCAATCTTTGGCAATTGCGGCGGATCGTATGAAGTTGCATCAACATAATTTTGCCAGGTAAAGGTTTTGAGCAAAATCGGATCGGTTGAAGGTGTGAAAACTATTGCGTGCCCTGGCTTCAATGCGCTCACTTCGTCTGGACCCATGAGCTTTCTTCCAAATTCTCTTTCACTAATACTTCCCGAGCTCGTAACCTTCCGCTCAGAAATAGTCTTTGTTCCAAGAGCATCACTAACTTTTTTTGCGGTCGTGTTGTCTCTTGGACGAAATATAAATCTTGTTCCAGGCTGGCTGAACAAGAGCGTTGCATCATCATCTCCATATACTTTTCTAAGCTGAACCCAGTCTTGAAACCCTAACATTGCTGGAATATTTCGGTGGCGAATAATGGTCATCTTTTCTGCAATACCAGGTATATAGCCATAGTTAGTAAACTCATCTAGAAATAAATTGAGCGGATATTTGAACTTCCTCTGAAGCGCGAGATCTAAAATAAAATTGAAAATCAATGCCGATAACGGCTTAAGCTCGGTCTTTTGAGCAGGTACAGCAAAATAAAAGGTAAACAATTCATTTGGAAGTTCATTAATATCCAAATCAGTCTTTTCTGTAAGTGCCACCACCTTTGGTGAAACCCACAGATTCAATCTTTGCATCAAGCCTGAAATAACACCGAATCTAAAACCCTCAGAACTGTTCTTGTGAAATCCCCAGAACTCTTTTTGCGCAAGTTCATACGTAGAATTCATGAGTAACATCCCAAGCTTATCCGGTCCTTCTCTAAGCCAAGCGCGGATATCTCCTAAAGTTCCGCCTTCCCCCATTGCGTGAAGAATCAGCGACTTGAGCAACTGCCGCTCTGAATCTTCCCAGATTTTGTCACCGCTAGAATTTTTGCCTGATGTGTTTTGAATAATCAAATTAGCCACATGGCTCGCTTCATCATATGTTTTTAGATGTTCAATCGGATTTATTCGAGTAGACCTCAAATCATCTGGATTGAAGTAATAAATCTTGTGTCCAGCTGTTTTTCTAAATCCAGATGTCTTCTTGAATAAATCTGGCTCCTCAGATCCTGCTGTCGCTTCAGTAACAATTGCACTTACGCCGGTTCTTTCTATCAGGTTCGGGATATACACAGTCGAACTTTTGCCCGAACCGGTCGGTCCACAAACAGTTGCATGCATTGCCGTCTCTGGTCCTGGAACACTAATTACTTCATCCGGATCTTCTGCAGGTCCAAGAATAAGTCTTGTATGGTCGCCTCGAAAAACAACATAGCCCGCATCTTCTAAATCATCAAATGTTGCCCACTTAGCAGATCCATATGAATCTGATGATTCATTCGAAGATGACAATAAAGCCGCATCTTCCTTGAGTCCCTGGATTATTTCCTGGCAACGCTCCTTACACTTAGGTTCGGTCCACGCCATTTGTCGCTCAATAACTTCAACTGTAAACTCAGTGCCAGCAGCAGCCTTCTTCCATCGAATCGAAAGATCAAATTCAAAGCGCCAGGTGTCTCGTCCAGTCACTTCAGTTTTGTTGTCCTGGGCGGTCAATCGCTTGAGACTCTGGTCCACAAACTTAATCCGCCAACCAAGCGCATTGGCCGTAGCCGAAGCTAGCTCTGCCGCCCTCTCGGGTTGGACTTTAACAGTAGTCGAGATACTGGCTTTTACAGGACTCACTTATCTACTTTGACCCTCCTCGATCAAGCGTATCATCG
>CAZFKB010000169.1:0-5274 GCA_964519785.1 uncultured Candidatus Obscuribacterales bacterium
AGTGGATGAAGACTTTTCTTGCACAAAAATACAATGCTTTGATTGCTACTATTTGCAAATGGTCTGTGCCGGTCTATTTACGAAAAAATCGGTTAGCTGTCAAAGTAAGTCAAGATTGCTTGAAAGAGCTGAAGCGCCTAGGCAATTCTAGCGCTGTGATTCTGTTCAATCACTCAGATCGATTTGACCCTTTAGCAGTGGCGGAACTTTCGCGCCTTGCCAAAGAGGATTTCTGTTATATCGCATCACGCGAACAGTTTGATGGCTTTAATGGATTTCAGGGATGGTTAATGCAAAGGTGCGGTGCATATTCCGTTTTGCGTGGCGAGCCTGAAGATAAGCAAAGTAGGGAATTTACCATAGACTTCATCAGTCGGGCCCAACACAAGCTGGTCGAATTTCCCGAAGGAGACGTAACAGGACGTGACGATGTGGTCTTGCCACTCAAACAAGATGGGATCAGAAATATACTAGAAGCGCAACAAAGATTGTTGAAAAAAGGTGATGAAAATCCTGTTTATCTCTTGCCTGTCGCGATTTATTACGAGGTTCAAAGGGATGGTATCAAAGCAATGGAGAAATGCCTGGAGACGCTGGAACAGAGATTTGATTTAATTCAATTGAATGTCTCTATTGCAATTAGAATTCAGCGCCTTCTTTCGGCGTTGATTTTTAATTTGGAAGAAGTTTATGGAATAAAGACATTTGGAGCGCGTCCAGATCAGCGACTGCTATCAATTTGTATCCAGAGGGCGTCTTCTATAGCCGATTTGAATGGGTTGGCTGTTAGCCAGATGAAAAGGTTCGACAATAATTTGATCTTGAAAACTTTGAATAATCCTAAGCCCGAAAGCGCTGCTGAAGAAGTAATGGTTTATCTTCATTCCGTTCGAAATCAGCTCTGGCGTTCACTCCAGATGGATCGAAAGGTCGTGACTGGATCAAGAAAAAAAGTCTACGATGCAAAGCTCAGAAGCGAACTTATTCATAGAAAAGAGGTTCTGTTCAGAGAGCTGGATAAACTTGAACAGCTGCTGATTCTTGCTCATAGTGTTCAGCAAGAAATTTCGACATTGAATCATGCCTGGCGGGTAATTGATCGACTTGAAAAAGAAATTACCGGACAAACTACATTGAAAGGACATCGAATTGCGTACATTGAATGCGGACCAGCTCTCAATTTATTGCAATTTATGCCTGCATATCGTGGTAGCGAAGATGGTGCGATTACGATGGTCGATGATAGTGTTCGTCGGAAGATTCTTGCAATTTTGAATCAGATGAAAATTCAGCATGCCGTTGCTTAAACGACGTGTAAGAGATTACATGTTTTTCTGTTCGCGTTCTGCCAGCTTGTCGCTTACCAAAACTTCGATAACGAGGGCAAATCCGCAGATAGCAGCAGCCAGAAAACAGAGAATTGCAAGCCCTGGATAACCCCAAATTTGAAACTTTGTTTGTACTTGCATCAGCTGTGCAGCCCCCATGATGAGAGCGGCCAGAATTAATCCTACTGTAATTCTGTTTGCTATTTTTTGAAACCCGGATATCAATATTCTTTCGTCTATTGCTTGAACCGTTATTTTGAATTCGTTTTCTGCTGCTGAATCCAAGATCTTGCCGATCTTAGCAGGCATTTTTTCGAGCAAACGAATCGACTCCATCAAACTTTCGAAAAAGTGAGCAATTGAAAACGATTTGATTGCGTTATCACGCATAATGACTGAGATATTCTTCTGTAGAAAGGAGCGTGAATCAAAATTTGGATCGATAATATCTGAGACCTTATCAATTGCGACGAGAGCATTGCTAAAAAAGGTAAGTTCGGATGGCAATGTGATCCCAAATTTGGCTACAGCCTGTCCAATCCCAATGAAAACACGCGCGACTTCGAGTCGATCTTCGGATTGTGAATGAGTGATCATTATTAGTTCTTCGATTAGTTGTCTGAATGCTTCCTCATCAAAATTTTCTCTAGTCAAACCGATTTGAGGCAGCAAACTAGCAATTAAGTCACCACGACCTTCGTTCAGTGCCATTAATAGTTTGAGAATTTCTTGCTGAATACGCTTCGAAACATGCACCACAGCTCCCATGTCGAGAAGGGCAATATTACCGGTATTTGTGAAATAAATATTTTCCAGTTTAAACGAAGAGTGAACGAAGCCATCCACCAAATATTGCCGCATGAATGCATGAAAAACTTGTTTGGCAAGTGTCGCTCTTTCTGCGGAAAGAAGCCCTGATAAATTTGCTCTTGATAATGGTGTTCCTTCTATGAAATCGGTTGTAAGAATCTGTTGACTGCATAAATGTTCTATGGGTGAGGGAACAATTATATGGTCAAGTTCTGCCAAATTTTCTTTCAATATCTTGAGATTGTGTACTTCTTGCTTGAAGTCTAATTCGGCATTAATTTGATTTTGCAGTTCGTAGAAAATCGATTTGTAATCGAACTGTTTAGTAGCGCCCACTTTATTTAGAAAATCGACAACTTGTCCCAAGTCTTGAAGATCATTCGTGGTCGTTTCAAAAATACCGGGGCGCATTATTTTCACCACAACACGCTTTCCACTTGCTTTGGTTGCGCGATGTGTTTGAAAGAAAATCGAACTCGACATGGGGAAATAATCGAAACTACTAAAGAGTGTTTCAATTGGTTTTCCAAATTCTTTCACAAAGATATTGTTTAATTCATCTCGACTCATGGCAGGACGAGAACCATCCAAAGAGGCAAGCGCCTCCAAATAATTGGCTGGCATCAACCCGGGTCTTTTAGCTAAATGCTGAGCAATTCTGACGAATGTGGGACCTGCTTTTTCTAAATCGGCACTTAAATCATCAAGCAAATGACCATTTGATTGATCATTTTCGTGAGACGTTGGAAAATTATCCGGATGGAGTATTTCGGAAATGCCTAATTGCGATAATTCTTCTGGATTGCCGTATTTGAAAAGGAAAAATCCTAAATCCTTGAATCGTTTCAACTGGTTTGCAGGGAAAGTGATTTGCATGTTTACGCCTTGTCAAAACAAAAACTCTTGAAAGGGTTTATAGCCTATACCTCTTCGCGCAAGGTCTTAGTTAAAAACCATATCCGTTAACGGATATGGTTTTTAACTTGTTTAGGGATGTCGCTTAGCTGCTTGAATGTCTTTGTCGGCCAGATCTGTTCTGCCGGTAGCACGATAAGCCTCAGCTCGTTTCAGTAAAGCTGGTGTTCCAGCTCCTAATTCGATCGCTTTCGACAGATCCTTTATCGCACTTGGATAATTTTTTGCGCCAAGAAAAGCGATACCGCGCATTTTCCAAAAAGTGGAATCGCGTGGGTCCATTTTCAAAAGACTGTCATAATCTTTAATAGCATCTGAATAGTTTTTCAATGCTAAAAAGGACGATGCACGAGCTTCTAACAAATTTTCGTCGTTTGAATTTTGTTTTATTAGTTCAGATAAGATGGCAATCGCCTCTTTATGGCGAGATAAATTTTGGTTTGTCCTTGCCAGTTCATATAAATAATCGGCTCTACCGTTTGTAATCTGGCACATTTTTTTATAGTCATCTGCCTTTTTGGCTTGTTGATTCAGGCTGTCGTAAGCTATTGCTCGAGTTTCAAGTGCCGGAATGCAAACAGGATCGATGTTTAAAGCCACACTGCAATCGGCTACTGCTTTTTCTGGATTGTGCGTTTCAAGATACAATTTTGCCCGCTCTAAATATACGTCTTTCAAGCGATATACAACTCGTTCCCAATTCAAGATTTTGAGATTGTGTGGGCAAAGCGGTTCAAAAGACCAATAAACTACTTTGGAGCCTGGTTTTGCGTCGATGATCTGAGTTAGGTCTGCAATTGCCTTATCAAACTGACGCCTTTTTTTATTGGCTTGAGCGCGCAGCCATAAAGCTTTCGGTTCAAGACTTTTATCGTTCGCTATTACTTTGTTCAGGTCATTTATTGCTTTATCTTCTGCACCCAACTTGATTAGAAGATGTGCCCTCGCCAGTGGTATCAAAAAGTTTTTGGGATCGTTTTTACCTCTTTCAGTCAAATCTTTCACAAAGAACTTTCGACGAGCATCTGTGGGACTTAGGATGGCTTGTGTGGTCCAAAAAGATTTTTCTGCCGTTTTCAAAAGATTTTCAGCTTCTTTGTTTTTTCCAAGTTTTCGCAAAGCCTTGACTCTATTGGTTTGAATGGTTGAGTCATCTGGCAAAATAGTAGCCAACTTATTTAAATCTTGCATTGCTTGCGGCAACTTATTGGAGTTGAGAAAATAATACGATCTTCGGTTTAATGCAGAAATGTTGTATGGATCGATGGAAAGCATTTTGTTGCAGTTTTTCAAAACGGCATTATAGTCTTGCAAGTAAACATCAGAGTAAGTAAGTAAATCCATTGCAGGAATGCTATTTGGTGAAGCGAGCAAAATTTTGTTCAATAAGATGTGAGCACCGGGTAAATCATCTTTGCAAATCAATTCTTTCGCTTCAATAATTGCCGCATCTTCATAAACACGCACTTCCCCAGCCAAAACGTTTGATTGAGCAATCGTCAAAACAGTAAGAAGGGTTGCTAAATACAATTTTCGCTTATTCATCTTTCGCTTATTCATCAGGCATGGTTTCCTGTGAAGCGGGCGATTGATTATTCATGGGGCGAAGATAAAATTCTTCGGCTAAGATCATCAAAATTGTCGCTATTGGAACTGCTATTAGCGCGCCAGGCAACCCCATTAAACTGCCTCCAATCAATATTGCGAAAAGAACCACTAAAGGGTCTAGTTCTACTGCGCTTCCTAATAACTGAGGCGTTATGAAATTACTTTCTAGCCATTGTTCGAAGAAGAATAACAATATCGTTAAAAGCAAATGTGTTGTTGATTGATTCGCCGCAACGAGCAAGGCAAGTAATGTGGCTGTTATTGATCCAACGAATGGTACTAAATTCAGTAATCCAGCAATAATGCCTAAGATAAGTGAATATTTGACGCCGATTAAAAATAGTCCGCACCCAAGAATTGATCCTACTGCCAGACATACCATCAGTTGACCGCGTACATATCCACCAAGCCTTAATTCAAGCGGTTTGATTAAACTTGCGATGCGTGGACGATAGGCTGGTGGAATCCAAAGAAGCCCCTCCTTCCAGAGTCTGTCGGCATTGCTTACGAAATAACCGGTCAGAAAAATTACTAGAATTGCGCTGATAAGACAATTAAAAATGTTGGAAGTAAAATCCATCATTCCTCCGAAAATTAATCTCTCAAAATATTT
>CAZFKB010000170.1:0-5237 GCA_964519785.1 uncultured Candidatus Obscuribacterales bacterium
TCACCGGATATATACTCGAAGGGAAATATTCTAACACAAAGCCTCGAAGCGCCAATAAAAGGAGCTCGCTGGTTAAACAAGAGCTTAACAAACCGCGAAATTACTTCTGAGGAGCGCCTGCAGCTGGACCAGGCTCGGAGCCGCCAGTAGCGGGGTCCTGACCACTTTGAGGGTCGCTTGTAATCTGGATGATTTTGTTTTCTTCTTCACCGCCACCGGCAGTGTAGTTGAGAGCGGCCTTGGCAACACTCTGATTCTTAGGACCGTGTTGTTGGACCAAAATTTGAACTGTTTGAGACATAACGTTTTGAGCATGTTTTTTCCAGTTGGCTGGAAGTCTGTTCATGCCTTCTTTGATTTTTTTGCCGCTCTTAGCAATTGCCTGCACTGACTTTCCGTCTTTTGCAGCTTTGTCGAAAGCTTCGCTTGATCTGTCACTCTTTGAGTCTTGAACGTCTTTCTTTGTATCTTTGCCTGTGTCTTTGGGCTTTGCTTGTTCGGCTTTTTTACCTGAATCTTTGGAGATGTCGAGCAAGTTAAACCCACTGCTTCCGGATTCGTCCGGTCGCTCCTGCCTTTTAGGCAATTTATCCATTGGGTCGTTATTGCTGTCGTTGTTCATCTTCTAAGGTCTGTCCTCAAGTAAGCGAAATTTGCTCATAGTTAAACATATTATAGTAAGAATAGGCGGGAAATTCTAAAAACGCCGCAAATTTCCTGAATTTGAGCTTAAGCCCGTTACGCTAGATTGTCAATGAGTTCAGTGGGTTATCCATCAGTTAAGTCGGCAGCTTAACGCACCGACCAGTCGAACTGATAACGAATTTTAACCGAACCAGGCGATCCTTTTGGCAGCGGATCAAGCGGCGATGCCTGACTCAAAGCCTCAAGAGCAAGCTGGTCTATGTTTTGCTTGCCGCTGCTTTCGACTATTTGCGGCTCTACAATACGACCGTCCTTTGTGATTGTAAACACTGCAACCACACGCTCAGCATTAAAACCCTTTGGTGGCGCCCATTTTGACTGTATATCTTTTTTCATTTTTTTCATATACGACCCGAAATCGACTGCCTGGTCAGAGCCTGCATTGTCGTCGTCATCCTCTTCTTCGTCTTTTGCATTGTCTTTAGCTGCTGTTGCGTTTTTTGCAGCTAATTGAGCTTGTCGCTCTTCTACATAGACAGAGTCTGGATTATGTCCGATTCTTATATGTTCTGGAGTCGAGCTTTTGGTCGGCATTCCAAGAATGGCTTTTACAACAAGAGAATCGTTTCTGGGGTAAGCAAAAATAGCTTTTTCGGTACCAGTATTTTGTTGAATATATTGACTGATGGCAATAAGGTCAGTCTGACCAGCACCAGCTTTGAGCGCTTCAGTCAGATTGTCTATCAAGGCTGAACATTTTTTTGCTTGAGCATGTTGCGCTTCAAGTCCCGGATGAGTAGAGGCAAGAATTGTAGTATTAGTGTCTTGGGCAATCTCATCATATATTTTGGATGGTGGGGCTGAGCCTTGATCAAGATGCACAGTCGGACTTATATCTAGAAGACATATTATGTACGGAGATTGTGTGCGCTTGGCTGCAACTTTAAGAGTTTCACGCAGGCTGATTGTGTTTTCAAGACTGCCTTTGGTCGAGGGAGTATCGTAAAAACAGAGAAAAATGTCGTTTTTTCCAGGAACTGTTTTGTAGCGAGTATTGAAATAAAGCAGGACAAGATCGCCTGGCAGTGCGTGTTTTAGAAGCCAGGGCTCACCTACACATTTTTCGATATTGCTCTTGGTGGTTTTTGTGCCTGAAACTGAAGCAACGTGAACTGGCGCAAAACGCCCAAACTGCGGGTTAACCAGAATTTCTTTTAACGCGATGCCACTATCGGTGGCTGAGTTTATAGAAGGAATATCTTTGTCGAAATATTTTTCGCAAGAAACTATTAGAGCCCACTTCTCCCTGATGGCAGGCTTCTTTTCTTTAGCAGGCAATGCCGACACTTTAGAACTTTGAGAAATTACCAGAGCAAATACTATAAGAGGAATAGAAAAAAGATTGAGCGCTGGTCTAAACATTACTGATTCTCTAATGATTGAAAAATTTATAGGTACAAGTCATCAAGTCGTAACTTTAGCACAAAGATTTTTTCGCTTTCCAAAGCAGGCAACTAAGGAAAACAAGATTGCGTGCGACATTCAAAACGGATATACAAATGGGCGAGATCTGGCGAAGCTTATATTTAACTTTTGGATCGAGTTTATATGGATGTCTCCAAACGCAACAAATTCACTTAGCTAAATCTGTTTGTTATATCCTGAAAACTAAATCTGAAAAGTTGTCCGTTTTTTGCGCAAATAGTCGGGATTAAATTATCTACAACTGTTCATAACCTGTCGAAAAGAGTTGTTTAATCACAGCATATTTGACCCTTACGCATATAGACATATCTTTCAAATCAAAGCCATATTCAGCGCTTACAGAATCGCCATAAGGAGCAGGGGTTGTCAGCAAGACTGTTCATAATATCTACACCGATAGGAAATCTAAAAGATATATCGGCACGCACAAAAGAAGCTCTTGCAAAAGCAAATGTGGTTCTGGCTGAGGATACACGCGTATCGCTCAAACTTTTGAATCATCTTGACCTGAAGAAGAAGCTCATCAGCTGCCATAAGTTCAATGAGAAATCACGGCTCGACTTATTGCAATCTCTGTTTGAAAACAATCAAGATGCAGCTATTGTAAGCGACGCAGGCACTCCTTGCTTGTGCGACCCGGGACAATTAGTTGTTCAAACCGCAATAGAACTAGGTTTTGAGATTGTACCGATTCCAGGACCGACTGCAATTATCCAGGCACTGATTGGAAGTGGGCTTGATTCTAGCCGCTTTAGTTTTGAAGGTTTTCTAAAAGACAAGAAAAAAGACCTGAAACTAATGGCTCAGGCTCTTGAACAAGAAAAACGCACTATGGTCTTTTTTGTTTCACCTCACGGACTGCTTGAAAAACTGTCTGTTTTGAGCGAAGTCTTTAAAGAAAGACCAGCGTGCCTGGCGCGCGAATTGACCAAACTGCACGAAGAATTCATTCGTGGAAGCATTAGCGAAATAATTGAATTTTTGAGCAAAGAAGAAAATGCAGTCAAACTAAAAGGTGAATTCACCCTCGTAATCGAAGGCAATAAAGAAGTAGAAAAAGAAAGCGAACCAGACGAGCAAGATTTGAAAGAGTATATACAAATGGCTCTAGCAAACAACCAATCGGTCAAAGATATCTCGGCATCGTGCCAGAGCCGATTTGGTGTGCGCAAGTCTGACGCATATAAGCTGACTCTGGAAATCATGCAATCTTCTTTGGCTGAAAATAACCTATAATCTATGTCTATGCTTGAGACAAACAGCTCGTACAAGATCAAATTCGAAATTGCACCTGGCGAATTCGATTTTGGTCGTGCCACCATCTTGTCTAAAGAAGCAAGTCATCTTTTCTTGCAGATAAAGACCAATCAGAGCCAGAATAAAATTTTGCCACCAGGGACAAAACTATGGTTTGTGCAAGATGCAGGAGATTCGGGCTTTGCAGGTTTGTGGGCATCATCTGTGATATCAAGCCAATTAGTGAAAGGCAAAAAAGTTCTTGTTTGCGGTCTGCCCAAACTAAAACCGGTAAAACAAAGACGCAAAGTCAATCGCGTAGAAGTAAAATTGCCTGTCACTGTAGTAAGCGATGATACCAATGCAAGACCGCGTACTTTTCAAACAGTAGATCTTTGTCGGTCAGGTTCTAAACTTGAAACCAAACTGATTCAAAATCTCGGTCTTGAAGCTGGTCAAATGGTCAAAGGCGAATTTGAACTGCCCGATGGCATGCTTAAAATCAAAGCGCAAATCATAAGAATAGAGTCAAACTGGCTTGCAAATAAATCGATTATCGCTCTTCAATTTATTGCTTTGAGCAAAGACTCTTCAGACAAACTGGACAAATTCTTAGTGAAGTTGGGCGGTCAAGCAGTCGGCAGCAAATCAAACAGTAAAGATCTTCAATCTCCAGCTAAAACAGGATTGAATTCGTGGTCGGCGCAAATAAAAGAAAAGAAGAATCTGGTTACTGCAAGCAAAACTCGCACCACACTTGCAGACGTCACCAAGCCCCTGGCTAAAGCGCAAAGCGTCAAAGCACCAACTCAAGCAAAAAAAACTGTTACTAAAAAGAGATCGAAATAATTGGAATCACAACCTTTATCTTTGTTTCAATCGGTGATATTAGGAATTGTACAGGGGCTCACAGAGTTCCTTCCGATATCTAGCAGCGCGCATATGCGTGTCGTACCTGCAGCCCTTGGCTGGCAAGATCCCGGCGTTGCTTTTTCGGCATCGATTCAGCTTGGCTCGGTACTTGCAGTGCTGGTCTATTTTTTCAACGATTTGAAAATAATCGTTAGTGGCGCATTTGGTGCTGTTATGCGCAAAGACTTCAAAGATCATAATTTCTTATTGCTCATGGGAATCATAACTGGCACCATGCCAATTTGTGTACTTGGGCTTCTTTTGAAACACACGTTAGAATCAGACTCAAGTCCACTACGCTCTTTGCATACAGTGGGAATAGTTTCGATTGTAATGGGCATTTTGCTCATGGTGGCAGAACTGGTTGGCAAAAGAATGGCCAGGCTCAACTTGAGCGACCTTGGAATCAAACATGGACTATTTGTAGGAATGGGTCAGGCACTCGCCTTGTTTCCCGGAGCTTCTCGAAGTGGCTCAACTTTGACGGTAGCTCTCTTGCTTGGACTCAAGCGCGAAGACGCTGCTCGATTTAGTTTTTTGCTTGGTATTCCAGCAATTCTGCTTAGTGGTTTGTTAGAACTAAAAGAACTGGTCGAAGCTAAACAAGCTGGCATGCATATTGGAATGACCGAAATGGCAGGCGGACTGGTAAGCTCAACTATCGTGAGTTTTCTTGCCATATACTGGCTAATTAAATTCTTGCAAAAACATTCAACTGTTTGTTTTGTCGTCTACAGAATGCTATTTGGTGCTTACGCACTTTATCTTGCTTCAACGGTCAAATAAGCCCTGCGAATCTGTAAGCATCGATTCTTCATTTACAGGCAGGTATTGTTTTTTTGCTGTATTCGGCTTGGCTTGCTGGATGTGAAAAGCGTTTTGAGCATTTTGATTTGAAGCAGATGCATTGCTTTGTTGTTTGGCCTGATTGCCAATCTTGAAAAGCAATTTTTCTTGTT
>CAZFKB010000171.1:0-5164 GCA_964519785.1 uncultured Candidatus Obscuribacterales bacterium
TTCGGAGTTTGGAATTTAGTGATCGTTGAGCTGACTAGCAGCTTGCGAAATTTCTTCGGAAGCGTCGATAGCTCCGTTCGACCAGAGTTCGATTGTCAGTTTGTCGAAATCGGTTGATTCACCGACACGAGTAGGTTCGACGTTGTATGAAACTTTGCGAACCGGCATGTAAACTGCATCGATCGGAAGAACGTCGATAGCTTGTTTGAACTGGCTGTGTGCATCAGCAGGCACATAACCACGTCCACGCTCTACTGTGATTTCAGCGCGGATTCTGCCGCCTTCAGCCAGTGTGCAAATCTGCCAGTCAGGATTGATGATGGTGGCATCAGCTGGGCAGAAGATATCACGGCCGGTGACAGGACCTGGACGCTCTACATCGAGGTGGAGATACTGAGGCTCTTGGCTGAAAGTCTTAACTACAAGACCTTTCAAGTTGAGCATGATGTCGATTACATCTTCAACAACACCAGGTACGGTGGTGAATTCGTGTGTGATGCTTTCGATACGGACTGCAGTTACAGCAGATCCTTCAAGGTGTGAAAGAAGAACGCGACGAAGCGAGTTACCAACAGTGGTGCCATATCCTCTTTCTAGTGGTTCGATTACGAATTTGCCGTAGATAGAACCGTCAGCATGAGTTTTATTTTCAAGACACTTGATTTTGATTGGCTCGCGAGGGCTTGTGTTAGGCATGTAACCCCAGCTCGAAGCAGGCTCAGTGGATGCACTCGGTGCAGGTGTCTGGCGCGGAATCATTCCACCCGAACCACCAGGACCGCCGAATCCGCCACCCATATTGATTCCGTATTGTCTGTTGAAATCGTTGTTCACTTGTTATGCCACCATTTCTGTTTGCTGTGCCAATACTATTTAAAAATCCAATTAGACGCGTCTTCTCTTAGGAGGACGGCATCCGTTGTGCGGAATAGGAGTTACGTCTTTGATCAAAGTAATTTCCAGTCCGGCTGCTTGAAGCGATCTGATTGCAGTTTCGCGACCAGCACCAGGTCCTTTGACCAGTACTTCTACCTGACGCATACCTGAGTCCATCGAGCGACGAGCAACGATGTCTGCTGCTTGTTGAGCGGCAAACGGAGTGCCTTTCTTAGCGCCCTTGAAACCGACAGTACCAGCAGAAGCCCAGGCGATAACCTGTCCCTGCGGGTCAGTAGAGGAGATGATGGTGTTGTTGAAAGTGCTCTGAATATGTACTACGCCTTGAGGAACAATGCGTTTCTCTTTTTTCTTAGTACGAGCCTTTGCCACCTTTGCCATATTCGTTTAGTCCTTTTAGTCCTTTAGTCTTTCGATTTGTCTGTTGGGTGAAGTTAAATTTTAGAGTAGATTGTCAGTATTTGTTGATTTTTGGGCTCAATCAATACGGAATGTATATCTACTTAGTGGTTACTTGGTAGCAACCTTCTTGTTGGCAACTGTTTGACGCTTGCGACCGCGACGTGTGCGGGCATTGGTCTTAGTGCGTTGACCACGAGTTGGCAAACCACGTCTGTGACGTTGACCACGAAAGCAGTTGATCTCAATCAAGCGTTTGATGTTGAGACCTTCGACTCTGCGCAAATCGCCTTCGACGGTATAAAGTCCGCTCTTCTCGATTTCTTCGCGAAGACGAGCAACTTCATCGTCGTTCAATTCGTGAACGCGTCTTTTGTCCGGAATATTCAACTTGGCGCAAATTTTTTCTGCAGTTGTTCTGCCAATCCCGTGGATGTAGCAGAGTGCAAATTTTGCGGTTTTGTTGCGGGGTAAATCGACGCCGGCGATTCTAGCCATGACCTAGTGGTCCTCCAAATAATTTATTTTCTCTAACTCTCTACTAACGAAATTACCCTTGGCGCTGTTTGTGCTTGGGGTTTTCGCAGATTACAGCAATGCGTCCTTTGCGACGAATTACTTTGCATTTTTCACAAATTTTCTTCACAGAAGCTCTAACTTTCATGATTTCTACCTTTATCGGTGTTCTTTTCAACTGGAATAGCCAGCCTCAGGCAGTTCTCCTGAAGGGCATCTCAAGCCGCAACCCTGGGGCTTTCGGAGAATCTACAAAAGCGATTACACCAAAGATCCCAAGACGAATATGTAATTGTACCTTATTCTCTAATTCTGTAGGTGATACGGCCGCGCGTTAAGTCATATGGGGTGAGCTCTACACGCACTCGATCGCCAGGAAGAATCTTAATGAAATTCTTGCGAATCTTGCCCGAAATATGCGCCAACACTTTATGGCCGTTATCGAGTTCTACCCGAAACATGGCATTGGGCAAGGATTCCCGGATTGTCCCTTCGAATTCGATTACGCTTTGCTTTGCCATCCGGCTTCCTCGTTGGGTCGCTTGGTGAGCACTTCAGGCTCGCCTTCTGTTATTAAAATTGAGTGTTCAAAATGTGCAGATGCTTTGTAATCTTGCGTTACAACCGTCCATCCATCTTGTTTGGTGCGCACTCTGTCACCACCCAGATTAAACATGGGTTCAATGGCTATAACCATACCAGGTTTTAAACGAGTCTTGCTACCAGTGCGATAGTTGAAAATGAACGGTTCTTCATGAAGTACATAGCCGATTCCGTGACCACCGTACTCACGAACGATGCCATAAGCCCCTGCATTTCCAACATCTTCGACCGCGCCGCCAATATCGTCTAGTGTGGCTCCAGCTCTTGATGCTCTGATTCCTGCATAAAGACTTTCACGCGTGTCTTCTATTAGTTTTTCTTGCATTTTGCTCACGCTACCAATTGCCACTGTGGTGGCAGTATCAGCAATGAGATCAAGCTTCTTACCGTTTTCTTCGCGCTGGAAAGTGACACCAAGATCGATACTCAACAAATCGCCATCTTTTAAAATGCGCGACTTGTTAGGGATTCCATGAACTACTTCTTCGTTTATAGAAACACACAAAGTACCTGGGAAATCTCTATAACCTTTGAAAGTGGGAATAGCACCAGCATCTCTGATTGCTTTCTCAGCCATTTGGTCCAGCTCGAATGTAGATATGCCGGACTTTGCGCTTTGCATCAGCATTTCCATGATTTCACCAGCAAGCTTGCCAGCTTTACGCATGTACTCCAAATCTTTATCGAGGGTAACGATCATCTGATGCCGCCTTGTTGAGTTAAACCGCAACCTGGAGCACTTTCAATATCTCTTGAAAAATATGCTCTGGTGTATCGTCAGCATTGAGGGTTTTAAGAACTCCTTTGTCCTTATAAAAACCAATCAACGGTTCGGTTTCTTTCTTGTATGTTTCAAGTCTGCTTGATACCACTTCCACTTTATCATCGGAGCGATGAATGAGCTGTGTACCGCAGAAATCGCATGTATCTTCCACTTTGGGTGGAGCGAACTTTACATGAAATACGTTGTTGCAAACTTTGTTAGGACAAGATCTGCGACCGACCAGACGCTCTTCTAGCATGGCAAAGTCGATTTCCATGTCTATCACAGCGTTAAGCTTCATATTCAGCTCATCGAGCAGTTTATCGAGACTTTCAGCTTGCGATAGGTTGCGAGGAAATCCATCGAGAATAAAGCCCTTTTTTAAGGCTGGCAAAGAAAGCGCCTCTCTGAACATTTCGATTAGGACAGGATCTGGAACCAGAACTCCCTGATCCATAAAACTCTTTGCTTTCTGCCCGACTGGTGTATTTTCTCTAATTGCTGCACGCAGCAAATCGCCAGACGACAAATGCGCCAGACCCAATTTAGCCGATAGCTTTTTGCACTGGGTTCCTTTACCCGAACCTGGTGCACCTAGAAATAGAACTTGCATCTGAATATTTTCCTCAAATATTGGCTGAATCGTCGGACTTTCTAAACAAGCCTCTAGCCTGGTATCGAGCCGACAGCGCATGAGTAACGATTTGTTTTTGAGTATCCACCGCCACACCCACAAGAATGATCAAAGACGTACTGCCTAACCCTTGCAGAGTGGTTACTTGCGTCCATTGCTCAGCGTGAATAGGCAGAATAGCAACGATACCAATGGCGCTTGCACCAATAAATACAAGCCGCCCAAGTGTTGATTCGAGAAACTCAGATGTTGGTCTGCCTGGTCTGATGCCTTGAATGGCTCGTCCTTGCCTACGCAAGTTTTCAGCCATATCTTTTGGCTGCAGAATGATCGATGCATAGAAATAAGCAAAGAACATAATCAGGATGAAATAAATGACCGAGTGCTCCCAGCGGTAATAAGAAAGCATATTGATCATCTCAGTAGAAATGAATCCCCAGGCGTTCTTAGCCCAGTCTTCTTTTGCAAGCGATTCTATCCCTTTACCTAAAAACGGAATCGAGGCCATGAGCTCGTAGATGACCGTACCGGGGTCCTTGCTTTTGCCCTGACTGACAAATTGCATGACAGTTGTAGGAAACATCAAAAGTGAAGATGAAAAGATGATTGCCATAACGCCTGATGGATTGATTGGCAAATACAAATAGTCGTCTGGAGCTGCAACAAAGACCTGACGTCCCACATTACGCCTCGCTCCAAGCACCATGATTTTTCGCACGCCTTGCTGTAGACAAACTATAAGTGCTGCCATTGCCAAAAAGAACATAATTAAAACAGTCACGCCCCAAACCGGTGATTGTCCAGTTTGCACGGCGTCATATGTGTTTTTAACCATTACGGGCAGTCGCGCAACGATCCCTAGGAAAATCAAAAGTGAGGCACCATTCCCGACACCACGCTCAGTAATAAGTTCACCCAGCCACATGATGAAAAGTGCAGAGGCTGTCATGATCATTGCAGAGGTAATGATGAACCAGAAACCTGGAGTCAGCACCACGGGCGGAGCTTGAATCTTCATGAGTAAGTTGGCAAGCATCACCGATTGCATGATTGAAATTGCAACTGTGGCAAGGCGTGTTATTTGCTGTAATTTTTTGCGCCCCTGCTCGCCCTGATTTTTTTGCAGGTCTTCCAATTGAGGAAAGACCTGGGTCATGAGCTGCAAAATAATCGAAGAAGTAATGTAAGGACCAATACCAAGCGAGAATATAGAAAGCTTGTTCAAGGCGCCGCCTGTAAACAAGTCAACCATGCCAAGCAGACTTTGAGCATATTCGGGGTGCTTTAAAAACGCGCTTGAATCAACACCTGGAAGTGGAATGTGCACACCAGCTCTGTATAGCAGGATGACA
>CAZFKB010000172.1:0-5144 GCA_964519785.1 uncultured Candidatus Obscuribacterales bacterium
ATTTAAGTTCCAAGACGGATGCAGCGCTTTTCGATGAAGTGATGCAAGTTTTAAATGAACACGAATGTAAGGCAGAAATCGGAGACTATCCAGGAATAATCGCTGTGACTGGAGATTGGCCCAAAATAGATTATTCCGAAATAGACAATTCAGACATGGATTTTCATCTTGAAGTTCGTGTGGGTCTGAATCAAGAACCACTCGACGACGAATAGTTTATTTTGCAACTGCCAGGTCAGAACTGTGAGTAAAGGCATCATAAGCTGAAATAGCGCCTTTCAAAACAGTGTTCTGCTCCTCGTCGCTAAGCGGAAGAGCGTCAATATCGGCTACAAATTTCGACCAAAGAGCACCAAGCTTGGTATCAAATGGATCGAGATAATGATGATGATATTCTTTGCCCATTTTGTCAGAAAGCATCTTGGACATGTATTTGCCGCCGTGCTTGCTGCCTAAAATGACATACAAAATTCCAAGCAGTTCAAGAGGATCTTCTACACTCTTTCTGCTATCACCATTGGAATTGCCATTTGCGCCAGAAGATATTGGTGCACCAAGTTCTTGCAAATCTTTTTCCAAACGATCGATCATAAAATAATCAGGCTCGATTATGCCCTTCAATGGAGCGTCATTGCTGTGTTTCTTCAATGATGCTTCGAAGCCACGATGAAAATCTAAAAGTCCTTGCAGATAATTTGCATAACGGTCTTTAGAAATGGTTCCATTTGCCAAATCGTTTTGCAGTGGATGCTGCTCGATTTTTGAATGTCGTGACGACATCGACTCGCGCAAAAATTTGCTTAACATGAAGTACTTACCTTAAATCGTTCGATAAAAATCTATTTTGAGCTATAAGTCTACAGTATCGATCCCTTCTGTGTGAATTTTAGGAACAAAGCATCATTGGTTGGCAAAGACCCATCCAAGATTATGGCAAGCTTTTAAGCATCGAGACAAAAATGATATGATTTACCTCCCTTCTAATGGATGTGGCGATGAAATTCGTCGGTAGATTAAATTTGAGCATTATCATCAGCGCTGCTGCGTTACTTAGCGCAGTGCAGACGGAAGCATTAGAAGAGTTGTCGCCCAACAATGAATCTCTGAAACCAACAGCATCGATGCCGATTTGGTTCTATGAGCAAGAACGAGATTTCAGGTTTCCGATTCCTGCGAATTTTGATTTTGCTTATATCGACAAATCCGGCAAAATCGTCATTAGCGGTCCGTTTAGTTACGCTTCAGATTTTGCTGGTGGCATAGCTCTGGTCGATGTAAAATCGCTTGCAATCACAAATGGCGAGTGGACAGTCCCTACTACTGTAAGTGCACGTAACATTCAAGCCATAGGTACAGATGGAGTTTTACTGGAAAAATATCATCAAGCCCCTGTGCATACTTTCATTGACGATTTCATTCTAGTGCCACTGCCCAGGGCTAACGATGCCAATTACGCGCTTGTGGACAAAAACTGGCAGGAAGTTTCTCGAATCAAAGCCGGACAGCTTGGTGTCTATTCAAATGGAATGATCGCAAGTCACGATGATAAAACTCGGACATGGGGTTATATCGACAAAGACGGTAAGCAAGTCATTGCGCCGCAATTTAGCAAAGCGAAAAGATTCAGCGAAGAACTTGCAGGTGTGCAAAAGAATACGCAACAAATCGCGTTCGTAGACAAAAGCGGAAAAACTGTAATTGAGCCAACATTCGATAATACGCATGAATTTAAAGCTGGCCTATGTGCAGTATGTAAAAACGAAAAATGGGGCTTTATCGATAAAAGCGGTGCCACTATTATTCCCTTTGATTACGACTGGGTTGATGATTTCTATGAAACCGCTTCCGGCTCAGGCAAACTTGCTGCCGTTGAAAAAAATGGCAAAGTCGGATTTATCGATAGCAACAATTCAATAGTATTACCTTTCGAATATGCTGATGCCAGGTCATTTTCTGAAGATCTGGCACCCGCAACAAAAGATGGAAAGCTATGGGGTTTTATTGATATCACAGGAAAATTTGTAATCGAACCAAAATTTATGCGAGCAAACAAATTTAATAGTGGTCGCGCTTTGGTTTGCGCCGCCCCACGAAATGATTTCGGAAAGCGTAAAGAAGATGCTCAATATTTGTTTTTAACTGGTAAAAATGCCTTAACCGACAAAGATATGGACAAAGCAGTCACCGCATTCAATGCCGCTATTAAACTTGCTCCTGGAACGCCGCCAGCAAAAAAATCACGTTATTATCTCGAGTCAGCCACACCACAAAAACCCGTATCGACAGACATAGTCAGTATGTTGCGCGAAGTTGAAATGTCTGAAGCAATTGGAAGACACAAAGACGCTCAAGCTTTATTAGATAAATGTTTTTCGCAAGCGCCACACTCCGAGTGGATAGCGATGAAAGTATCTCACTCAAAAATCAATGAAGGAAAAACTGAAGAAGCACGAAAAATTTTGGATAAGATGGTCGAAGTAAATAATAAATATGCGCCGACTTATATTCATCTTGCACGAGTAGCATTCGCTAACGGAGACGAGAAAGAAGCCAAAAGGCTCATTGACAAAGCACACGAATTGAATCCGTATTCAGAACTCGTCAACGAGTATTATCCTTTTAGTCCAACCAAAATGAAACAGTCTTCGTCTCGTTGAATTCGTCAAAAAAAGTTAAGACGACTCATGGCATGAGTAACTAGCATCAGCTATGCACTTATGTAATTGTTCATGTTGTAAAAACGCACGGTTTTCCCATTTTCAAAAATTCTACACGGTTTAATTTGCACTTGCCATTGGAATCAAGCAAATGCAATGGCTTAAACAGCTCGATATAAGTGCCGAATAGAGAGGAGAGAACTGCAAATGATATTAGACGGAGCAAACTTTGAAGATCGCCAAAAGATTCAATCTCAAAAGTACGATATCTGTATTGTTGGAGCCGGTGCCGTAGGTATCAGCATGGCTCAGCGCATTGCCTCATCGAGTCCAAATACAAGCGTAATTCTGCTAGAAAGCAGCATAGAGAACGAAAAGTATCAGGATAATATTTGGTCTAACCATCCTCGCTTCAGAGACTCAAACCAATTCATTCGGGAGATAGATGAACCTGAATACGATACAAATAGCTTTTGGTTTAAAGTACGTTCTGATTTCTTCACACAAAGCCGAACCCGTGCTTTAGGTGGGAGCACAAATTGTTGGGGCGGATTCTTCCGTCCGCTAGACGAATATGACTTTACAAATTGGCCCATCAAACGAAAAGATCTCGATCCGTATTATCGAGAAGCGCTTTCCCTTGTCGGACTCAAAAATTTTGATAAATTTGATGATCCAGAAAGTTGGCAAAACACAACGCCACTACCAATTAAACCATTCCCATCAGATCCAGCAGGACTAATGAAAACCGTTATGCTGATGCATCAACCAGATACCAATCTAATAAATTTCCAAGAACAATTTGCCAAAGTCTTCAACAGTCCAAATATTACTCTTGTTAGAAATGCCACCGCTCATCGACTAGTTTTAAAAGAAAATCTTGTGGATGCGATTCAGTTTAAGTCTTTGGACGAATCCCAACACCCGTCAACAGCTGTCGTTGCGAAAAATTATGTTCTAGCAATGGGAGGTATGGAGATTCCACGATTTCTTCTGAACAATCTGGGAAATAGCCAATTTCCATTCATGATCGACGTGGGCAAATACTACATGAATCACCCTAAATACGAAAAACTCGCAGTTGTTAGAGCTGAAATTCCTATTGAAAAATCCGTTGTGCAATTCTATCAGTCAAATTTTTCGGAGGAATCAGGGGGCCATATACAAGGTCTTCTAGTTCCGACACAGACAGGAGTTCAAAAGTACAAAACTAATAATTTTAGATTGGCTCTCAACATTTCAAGATCGGGAGTAATTGAGCTGGAGTTAAATTTCGAACAATTTCCAAATCGTGATAGTGAAATACTTATTTCAGATTCGGAAAGCGATATCTTTGACGTGCGAAGGGCCAAGCTCAACTGGAAGTTTTCAGAAATAGATGCTGCTACAGTCAATTCCGCAGCGCAAATGGTAGTTGATTATCTAACACGCATAAATGCTCCAGATTGGCACATCTCAAAACAACTTACCTGGGATTTTCAAAAAGACTCTTCCCCTCCACACTTTGGTATCGATGGCGATCGAATTTACACCGGAGACCACCATTTAGGGACTTGCCGAATGAATAGCAAAAACGAGCTAAAGGATGGCGTTGTCGATTCAAACTGCAAAGTTATTGATACAAGTAATTTATGGATTTGCAGCACAGGAATATTTCGCTCAGGCGGATGGGCAAATTCCACATTCACTCTTTTAGCTTTAGCGCTTCGCTTGACAGATCACTTGCTATCTGTTCAAACAAATTCGGACTAGCAACCCATCACTTAGGACGGCGCAATTTTTTCAAGGCGCTAGCGTAAGCTTTCTCATAGAGCTCAATCGAAGTGTTTGGAATCGACTCTAGCGAGTCGCCATTTAAATGTCGTTCGAGTGCTTTTCGTTCCAACACATCAAGCGTGCTCATTATCATCTCGGCATCGCTTTTACGTCCCGATGCCAACATTTCTTGCAATTCTTTTGGTGATACCAATTCCAGAGCAAATTCATCCAGAAGCATAGACATTCGACGCTCTATTACTTCTTCAATTACAAAAGACAATCGCGCTGGATGATCGACCACTTCGATTATTGAATTAGCCGCAAAATCGAGGCTTTCAATCAGAGGCTCGATCAGATCTATGAGAGGAATATTCAAATATGAATAAGTGAACGCTTTGTTTATGGCTAGAGGAATAAAACCGCGCTTCAAACGCTCCTTGTATTGTGGCGAGTCGGAACCGCCTGCAGTCAATTTTTCATGAATCTCCCACTCGTCATTCATGGTCAAAGGTTTGGTTTCAAGCGCCTTTTGTACGATATCATAGGCGGTATCATCAGACTTGAGCTTATTGAAATTTTCAGCCAATTTGGCTAATCGCTTCTGGTACGGATCAGTTTGAGCGGACTCAGAGGACACGGAAAATAACCTCATGCAAGCTTCCTGTTATACTAACAAAGAATTACTTACCTTGGCAGCTTTCATGAAAATCCTAATCTCATTGTCTTTGT
>CAZFKB010000173.1:0-5079 GCA_964519785.1 uncultured Candidatus Obscuribacterales bacterium
GCTATTGCAAATATAATTGGTTTGCCTTCAGTCACTCTGCAGCCTGCTGCTGGAGCCCATGGCGAACTCACCGGATTGCTATTGATTCGCTCTTATTTTGAAGAGAAAGGCGATACCAAAAGAAACAAAGTAATCGTGCCCGACACCGCACATGGTACTAACCCTGCAACCGCCGCGATGGCAGGCTTTGAAGTGGTTGAAATTAAGTCTAACGAGCGGGGTCTGGTTGATATAGATGCGCTCAAAGCAGCTCTAGGACCAGATGTGGCTGCAATCATGCTCACAAACCCGAATACACTTGGTTTGTTTGAAGAAGAAATCATGACAGTGCAGAAACTAGTGCACCAGGCTGGTGGATTGCTCTATTACGATGGTGCAAACTTGAACGCTGTTATGGGGTTAGTGCGCCCCGGTGATATGGGCTTCGATGTATGCCACTTGAATTTGCACAAAACCTTTTCCACACCCCATGGCGGAGGCGGACCAGGCGGATGCGCAGTGGCTGCACGCAAAGAGCTCGACCCTTACATGCCTAAGCCAATGGTAGTGAAGAATGGAGACAAATTTGAATTCGACTGGAACAGACCAAAATCAATTGGCAAAATCAAAGGTTTCTATGGCAATTTTGGCATTCTGGTACGTGCCTATGCTTACATTCTAGCCAACGGTAAGGAAGGGCTCTGCCAGGTCTCTCAAGACGCAATTTTGAACGCGAACTATGTTCGCCATACTTTGGCCAAACAATTCACTCTGCCGTACACACAACCTTGTATGCACGAATTTGTTCTGTCAGGAAATCAGCAAAAACAAAGAGGCTGTTCTACAGCGGTGATGGCAAAACGCCTGCTCGACTTTGGAGTACATGCTCCTACAGTTTATTTCCCTCTGGTTGTACCTGAGGCAATGATGATTGAGCCCACTGAAACAGAAAGCAAAGAGACCCTTGATCAGTTTATAGAGATTATGCAAACCATAGATAAAGAAACTATGGAGTCACCAGATACAGTGAAGAACGCACCATACAATACACCGGTGCTTAAATTGGACGAAGCGCAAGCCGCTCGCAAACCCAATCTTCGCTGGCAGCCATCATCTTGAAGCTCAATAGGCACCATCTGTAGACAATGTATATATAAACGCTTAGAGTGTGGATATATGCAAATTCTAAATAGTCTTAACAGTGTCAAAAATTGTTGACACACGTAACGAGATAACGTTACATTACATATGACGCAGATGCGTCTTTCAAGGAACCACATAGATAGACTCCTTGCTTGCCATGCCGGTATTACTGCTTGCGGCTGTGGTTGATGTTTCGTCAACCGGAAAACCCACTTTATAGTCGCGGGTCTCTAGTAAAATTCCAGATATGAGCGTTTTGAGCGCATAAGTCCATTAAGTAATAATGGTTGCAAGCAAGGAATCTATCTACCTTTTTACGGATGGATTCATGAGCCAGAAATCGCGCATCTTCGACTTGGAAAACTTTAGTCAACTGGCTTTGGCCTTAGAGATTTCTGAATTTGAACTTTTCAAAAATGCTTATAGAAGTAACGGCGAATATACTATTTTCAAAAAGAAAAAGTGCGCTCAAACCTTCCGAACTATAGCTGTACCTCCAGATAGTCTTAAAGAAGTCCAGAAAAAAATTGTCGCTAAAATTCTTGATACCATTCCTCTACCACAGGAATGCACTGGTTTCAGGTCCGGTCATTCAATTGTTGCCAATGTAACACCGCATTGCGGGCGGCTCTTTGTATTTTCAACTGATATCGAAAATTTCTTCGAGTCTATTACAAGCGAGAGAGTCGTCGAGTTTTTCCTGCGACTTGGTTTTTCTTTTCCGCTTGCATCTGTACTTACCAGTCTCACCACATATAATGGCACTCTTCCAATAGGTGCACCTTCTTCGCCGACACTTGCAAATCTCATTTGCTTTCCTTTAGATAGCGAGCTTGCAGATTATGCTACGAGCAAAAACTGGAGCTATACAAGATATGGTGATGATCTCACCTTTTCAGGCGATACCAGATTCAGTCTTCAAGACATGAGAATAATCAGCGATATAGTCGAGTCTGAAGGTTTCAGTCTCAATATGCAAAAAACACGCTTCACACGCAGAAACGACTCTCAAGTAGTTTCTGGTCTGGTCGTTAATGAGAAGCCTAATTTGCCCCGTGCTAAGCGCAGAATGATTCGAGCCATATTCCACCAGGCCAAGCATTTTCCAGAGCGCTTCAAAGACCGTACACGCGAGCTTGAGAATCATCTGGGGCAGTTGACAATGCTTGCAGGTCAAAGCGATGAAGTGCTTAAGTACAAAGCAATCTTGAATAGCCTGGTTTAAGAGTTAAGAGCAGTTAGAAGATATTTCTATATTCGATTTTGATTTTGACGAATTTGATTCGTTCTTTGATTCGAGCAATTTCAGCTCGTGTGCCTTTGATTGGTGATAGACAAGCGAACGCTACCAAATTTATAAAAGTAAGTGGTGTAAGTGCCATCATAATTTTGCTTACTTCGTCGCCGTGAAATTGGAAATAACATTTCATCGAAAAGGCGAATCCAATCAAGTTCGAAATCAAAAAGATGCACCAGTGAAAAATCAGAAATAACTGCTCACGTAAAAGTGCTGTATTCAATGATTTCAATTCGTCTATTAATTCAGCCGGAACTACAACTTTCTTTTGTTTGGCGAAAGTCGGGGCGATAGCCTTGGTGGATTTGGAACCCACAACTTGAGCTGTTTCTTTTGGTTCGTCTTCTGAATCGTCAGCGTTTTGAAAGATTTTTTCGCGCTCGAGTTCGGCTAATTTGGCATAGCTAACGGTGTCGGGAACAGCAAATGTGGGGATATGCTTTTTAACTCCCGGTATTCCTGCGCGATTAATAGCCATTTCGGCAGAGGTCCCGCAATCGCCACAAAACTTCGCTCCAACCTCGACTTGCGAACTGCAATGACGGCAGTACTTGGTCGATTTGTGAGTAGCGAAGTTAGCTGTCATATATACAGGAAACTGCTCCAGCAAAGGATCTATGATCAACTTTAAGTTTAAATGGGTAAAGAGGCGCTGCAATAAAGATTTAGTTAATAATTCATAGACTGGCTTCTAGAGCCAATCGGTGATTTGTACAATTAGCAATATCTCAGCTAGCCTAAAAGCCCAGAGGTCAAATTCGCTGCGGTTTTGAATAATTTGAATGCAGCCTTGCGATTGAATTTGCCTTCTTGAAAGACTTCTTTGAATAGGACATCGCGAATGACTTGTTGGTTTTGCATAAGCAGTTTGTGAGCAAATGGCATTACAGCATTCAAGAAATTGAACTTAGGATTGACCGTTATTGCAACGCCTTCTAACGTCAGTAAAGCGCGCATGATGTAAGTGAATTCAGAAGGTAAGCGAAAAGGATAACGATAACAAACGTTGGAGAAATCGAAAAGCATCTTGCGGAAACGCACTTTGGAAATGCCTTCGCCCATTCGTGTATCGATAATGGGAGTGAGATCGGCACACAAAGCTTCTCTATCTACTTCGGGACTGACGAGTCCCATATCTACAAAATCGTCTACCAGGGCTCGATAGTCCTTTTGAGTGACATGCATCAAAGAATTGACCAGCGCTGTTTTGAGTTCAGGCGAAAGTTTTCCGACCATACCAAAATCAAAAATTCCAATTCGTCCGTCTTCCATCACCCGCATATTGCCTGGGTGGGGATCTGCATGGAAGAAACCATTTTCAAGTAATTGAGTTAGATAGAAGCTCGTGCCTGTGCGAGTAATTTCTTCGCGGTCATAGCCACTGCTTTCTAACTGTTCAACATCGTCAATTCTGAAGCCTTTGACATACTCGATGGCCAAAACTTTGCGTCCAGTAAAACGCCAAATTATGCGAGGAATAAAGACTTTTGGGAAATTGCGAAAATCGCGTCTAAATGTGTCTGCGTTTCGTCCTTCTCTGATGTAGTCTATTTCCTCAAAGGTTGTACGGGCAAATTCATCAACAATTTCAGGCCAATTGGTGTGTCTGCATAGACTTGGATAGTTCATTACCTCGTCTGCAACAGCACCGATGATTTGCACATCGTCAGCAAGAATTTGAGCAAGTCCAGGTCTTTGCACTTTTAAAACAATATCGCGGCCGTCTTTCAATTTTGCTGCATAAGCTTGAGCAAGGCTGGCAGCAGCTATTGGCTCGGGATTGAACTCAGCAAAAAGCTGTTCAGGTTCGCCACCTAGTTCGTTTTTGATTATTGTTTGAGCAATTTCCCACTCAAAAGGTGGAACATTTTCTTGCAGTCGGGCAAGCTCGAGCATTGCAGGCAACGGTAACAGATCGGCTCTGGTTGAAAGAGTTTGACCAATTTTGATAAAGGTCGGACCAAGATCGTGTAATCGGGTTGTAAGCCAGCGACCAAGCTCTCTGTACTCTTCGTACTCGTTGCTTGAGAGTGCCGCTTCTTCAGCATCCTGTCCAGGTCCTGCATTAATTGCTCGCTCGAATTCTTGAGCGTGATAGCGCGAGAAACCTTGGACTGTTTTAATAACGGTCCAGATAATAGGAAAGACGCGCATAGCCTTCTTGGTTCCCTGAAGATTTCTTATGCGCTGAAAAACTCTCCAGCTAGAAGCAAGCAGCTTAGTGCGTGAAACATCTTTGAACGCTTCATTGATTGGATTGAATTCCGGTGTACTAATTGCTTCTTTCAAAACCGGCCGCCCAGGAATAAGACTCTTGACACCTAGTGTATAGCTTAATCGGCCGTTGTCATAAGGATTTCAAGATAAATTTACTATAGTTATCTAGATAGCACGTTTTTCTGGATCGAGATAATCTCGCTTACGCCTTTATATGCCAGTTCTACTAGATCTTTGACCTTTTCAGATTTGTAAGGCGCGCCCTCGGAAGTTATTTGCAGTTCCAGAATTGCCCCAGACTCGGTCATTACTACGTTTGAGTCCATTTCTGCAGCAGAATCTTCGTTGTAATTAGGGTCCAATAAAAGTTCGCCTTTGATCTGGACGATACTTACAGCAGCCAGAAACTCATTGACCGGAATATCTTCCAAAGCGCCCTGTTT
>CAZFKB010000174.1:0-4933 GCA_964519785.1 uncultured Candidatus Obscuribacterales bacterium
CTCCCATACCAACAACTCTGACAGGGAAGAATACGATGTTCCTGAAAGTATCGTCATCGGCAAACGAAGGAGCAGCCATCGAGCCTACCAGAGCGGTGGCGACGAGGAAAGAGGACGCTATCTTCTTAAGCATGCATTACTCCATCTACTAAATGCTAGTTGACCAACTGTCCTGGACCACCTGGCCCGAGACCAAACCAATTGTACCTATTTTCTTGTTCTGGTCCACAAAATAATCTCACAATTTTGACCTTGACCAATCCGCCAGGTTGTAAGTGGCTCAAAAAGCCGCTGCTCGGCGGGTTTTATGAACTCAACTTTCCTTGTAAAAATTATGTTGGTTTGTGATCTCTTATCAACCGGGATGTCCAGTATATTCTGGCGGCACATACGATCGAAATAAAAGGCACCATAAATGCCACCACTAACTACTTTCCCAAAAGAAGCCAAGAAGCGGACGAGAGCCGTTATCAGCCACTTTAAAATTATGTAGTGGTGTCGCAGTGACTTCCAGCGTGCTCGGTGCGATGCCAAGTTGAATGATTTTTGGCAAAAAGAATCTGACAGAACGACAAGATGATAACTGGCACCCAGTGACCATATATGTAGATGTCGACCACCCAGCTTTTCCAGAGAGCTGTCAAGATAGGAGTTTTTCTATACATGCGCAAGGCTATAAAAATGTCTATCTGCGTCACCCACAAAACAAGAAATGACAAGAGGGCGAGAAAGCGACCGTATGTAGGAACTCCAGTTGCAAGATGAATGATTTCGTAAATAGAATCGAGCACCACCAGTGCTGGCACCACAAAATAAACCGTAAATACAAGGGTATCGATGCGCTCCATTATTGACAAGCGCGATGGCGAATTGAGTGGAAAAATATAGTCGAGATAACGGCGGATACTACCTTCAGCCCAACGACGTCGTTGACGCAACAAAGCTTTGAGAGTGGTGACACCTTCTTCGAAAACCCATACATCTGGGCAGAATTTCACGTCCCAGTTCGAAACAAGAAGACGCATGCTCAAATCGAGGTCGTCTGTAAGTGTTTTGTTATTCCAGCCGCCAACGTCAATCAGGGCCTCGCGTTTGATCAGTTGCCCATTTCCGCGCAACTCAACTGCACCGCCAATTATGTCGCGACCAACCTGAAAGTAAGAATCCAGAGCATATTCTGACGCCTGACAATCTACAAGAAGTCCTTTTTGCGATTCATATATTCTTTTTTGAACCTGAACCGCGCCAACTCTTTCACCCATGAGAAAGGGAAGAGCAGCATTGAGAAAGTCAGGTTTTACAGATGCGTCTGCATCAAAAACCACAATTACTTCGCCTTCAGACTTGGCTAAGGCTTCATTTAGAGCAGCTGATTTACCCGGATAAGACGACGGGGTGCGATTTATAACTCTTAAGTGTGGAAATTCGCCTTTGAGATTTTCAAGTATTTGAGGCATTGAATCAGTGGAACAGTCGTCGATAATCCAGAGCAAATACTTGTCGTAATCTATTTTGAATAAGTTGCGCACTGTATTTTCAATAGAGCGCGATTCATTTTTTGCCGATACAAAAATATCGACTGTCGGGTGCCAGTCACTGAAAGTAAGATTTTCAACTGGCGCTTTCTTCTTGATCCCAAGCACCCGCTTGTATTGACCAAGTTTTTTGAGATTTAGCGAGCCAGTCACCCTCATGGCAACCGGGATTTTCTTTTTCAGGAAAATACGGGCTTTATCGTGCCAGCGACTTTGGGCCAAATAGAGCCAGGTGGAGTGGACAGTCATTCCAACCAGTGCCATGCCAAGCAAAAACAGACACTCTGGTCCGGTGACAAAATTGTCGATTGCTTTTAAAAATATCCAGATCCCAACCGTAATGGCTAAAAGGATTATCCGGTTTCGCATGTTTTTCCTATTTTCTTGACCGCAACAATGTCAAGCTTATACTACCGTCATATCATATCCTTTATATGGTAGTTAAAAGCCACCAACACTTTGCCAACTGAGCTTAATTTTTCTTCTCTAAATATTCGCCCGATTCCTCACTCTTCAAAAGCTTGAGCTCTTCCTGAAGATAGTAAAAACCAAGGGCTAGAGTGGGAAGACCAATCAAAAATAATGTGGTCGACACGCCTCCAGGCAAGTTGTCAGCAGCAACTCCGGCAAGAACGACTGGAATTGTCGAAGCAGCCGACATTGCAGTGTTTTGAGCGCCAAAAACTTTACCTCTCAATTGCTCGGGCACGGCAGCTTGGAGAGCCGAATAGGTCGGCACTGCTACCATTGCGCACGATGCTCCAATTAAGACACTTACAATTAACGGAATGAGCAAAAACCAACCTTGATAGGTAAAGGTATGTAATCCAAGCGAAGAAGCATGGTCCTTGATGAAACCAAGACTTCCAAGCACGCTCATAAAAAATCCAAGACAGCAAAATCCTCTGTAAGCGAGCACTGTAGCGTGCATTTTGGCCCCAAAAGTGCCTACGAAAAAATTCCCAAGCCCCATTCCAAGCCCAGCCCCAGCAACAATGTAACCAAACTGATGGGGCTGCAAATCAAGCACCTGTTCGGCTAGAGCCACAGCAATAATATTGAGGGTAATAATCGTACTAAACAAAATTGTGATTTTGACAATAGCTCGAAACACATACCGACTGCTCACTATATAAGCAATACCAAAGCGCAACTCTTCCCACCACGGCTCGTGATCTTGCTTTTGAGGCTTGTTGTCTTTAATGCCGAGCAATAAGAGTGCCGAAATGAAAAATCCAATAGCCACTGCATACGGTGCTTTGCCTAAACCTGTCGATTCGATAATCGGGTCTCCAATGGCAAAACCAAAACCCAGAGCAATCATCATGGTAGTAAAGAAAAGCGAGTTTGCCGCTAGCAAATCTTCTTTTTTAACCAACCGTGGAATCGATGCAGTTTCGGCTGGAGCAAAAAACTGCGACCCGATAGAAATTAAAAAAGCCAAAGACAAAGCAATGCTTGGCGCCTGTTTTACATGAGGTGTAGCAATTAGACAAACCGAAGCGGCTCTGAAAAGGCTTGATAAAACCAGTACCAGTTTGTTCGAAAATCGATCGACATATACACCAGCAATTGGACTCAAAATAATGGCCGGTATAGTAAACGCTACATAAAGCAAACTAGTCATCTGAGCAGCCCCAACAAACTTACCAGCGATGGTGGAGTGTTGAAGAGTTGTGAGCACAGCTACAAATAAAACGAATACTGCTCTATCTGCAAATTGCGAAAAAATTTGTGCAAGCCAAAGACACATGAAGTGCGGATTACGCAACACGGAAGCGTAACCGGATACTCCTGTTTCCTCGGTATCTCCCTTAGTTTCAGGGAGATCCACATTAGGATTTTCTACCGACACAAATTACGATTTCCTAGAAGTCGCCTACACCAGCTTCAACCAGAGGTTTTTCCTCGCTTGAAACTTCGTCTCTGATTTCATCATACGATGTCATGGCAATACATACACCTCTTTTGCTCGCACGATAAAAGTCTACGATCTCCTGCACTTCGGCAAAATGTCCTAACTCAGCTTCGACTTTGTCCAAGGCGAGTTTTTGATTCATCCCTTCGCGATAAATGATTTTGTAAGTGTCTTTTACAGCTTTGCGCACTTCTGGACCAAGTTTGTTTCGCTTCATTCCTACAAGGTTGATACCACAAACTTTAGCGGGTCTTCCATCCATCATAGCAAAAGGAGGCATGTCTTTGCGGGTGCCGGTCACGCCACCCATCATCACCAGGCGCCCGATGCGCACATGTTGGTGAACTGCTACAGTGCCACCAAAAACGACATTGTCACCTACTTGAACATAACCTCCCAGAGTAGCGTTGTTCGCCATAATTACGCCATTACCGAGTTTGCAATTATGGGCTACGTGAGAGAAATTCATCAAGAAACAATCACTGCCCAAAATGGTATGCCCTTCCTTGGTCGCTCTGTGAATAGAGACGAATTCTCTCAAGGTAGTACGGTCACCAATTTTGACCCCGGTAAACTCGCCCTTGTATCCAAGGTCTTGCGGATCCAAACCAATTGACACCGAAGCATATATTTTGCAGTCTGCACCAATTGTAGTATCACCATCTATCACACAGTGCGGACCAATGACAGTTCGCTCACCAATAGTGACACCTTTTCCAATAACGACATACGGACCGATTTCAGCGCTATCTGCGATTTTAGCGCCATCGGCAATTATTGCTGTTGCATGAATTGACATCTTTTACCTGCTAAAAAATTTTCTTTTAAAGACCTTGGAATTTATCTTTGTCGATCATTGAAAATGAAAATTCGCCTTCACAAGCCAGTTTGTCACCGACTTTTGCTACACCGCGACAACGTCCAAGAGGTCCTTTTATTTTTATCAATTCGACTTCCATATCAAGACGATCGCCAGGCTCGACCATTGAGCGGAATTTAAACCCGTCTATGCCAGTGAAAACACCTAACTTGTTTTTATATTCTTCTTTGGTCAAAAGAGTGACACAAGCCAGTTGAGCCAAAGCCTCAACCATCAAAACACCAGGCATAATTGGACCAAAAGGAAAATGTCCTTCGAAAAATTGTTCATTGGCAGTCATATTTTTGTAGCCCGAACCACGTAAGCCAGGTTCTACTGAAGTGACACGGTCGAGTAAAAGGAACGGATAGCGATGAGGCAAGATTTCTTTTATCTGCCGAATATTCAAGGAAAGTTTTTCCTGTGTGCTGCTAGCTTCGTCTTTGACGCCACTCGTCATTTGCAAAAACCTCACTTTATCTTCAAAATTGTGCCAAACTACTTTTAAGTTCAGCCCACAGTATACAAATAACTGTCTAATGACATGATGAGTATTTTATACTGCGTTGTACAAATGAAACCACTATAAAGCGTCGCGAGTTCTTACTATCCCTCATTTCA
>CAZFKB010000175.1:0-4869 GCA_964519785.1 uncultured Candidatus Obscuribacterales bacterium
CAATGCGTCCAAACCATCTGAATAATGTCTTGCCTGCTGTCCAGGCGAATGGTTTGCCAAACTTGCCTTCGTGCGGTCCAGGTGCCTGTCCTATCAAATATATAGATGAGTTAACTGGACCCGGTCCCACGACCGGTCCAACCATCAACGGGCACATAGCGCACTGGTTAAGGGCTTTTAGATGCGTTTCTAGCAAACCCACTTGATCGGTCTGGACCATCTTTTAAGTAGTACCTGTCTGGAAAATGTTGCCAATCGATTATTATATACAGTCTACATATTTTACTTGGAGATTCGCCATGCTCAGTCCTCTTGCCGGAAAACCAGCACCCGACGACCTTTTGGTAAACGTACCGCGACTATTGACTAGCTATTATTGTGATAAACCTGATGTCAATGTGGCGGCAGAACAAGTGGCTTTTGGAACCTCTGGTCATCGCGGATCGGCATTCAATAGAGCATTTAACGAAGATCATATTTTAGCCATTACTCAAGCAATATGCGTTTACAGAAAAGAGAACGGCATAGATGGACCGCTTTATCTTGGCATCGACACTCACGCATTGTCTGAGCCTGCATTTGCAAGCGCTATGGAAGTGCTTGCGGCAAACGACGTCAACGTAATGATTGATACAGATTTAGGCTATACGCCAACCCCGGCAATTTCACTTGCTATTCTTCAATATAACAACGGTCGTAAAAGCGGCTTGGCTGACGGTATTGTGATAACCCCGTCGCACAATCCACCTCAAGACGGCGGCTTCAAATACAACCCTCCATCTGGTGGTCCTGCTGATACCAATATCACCGACTGGATGCAGAAAAAAGCAAACGAATATCTTGCTAACGGGCTGATGGACGTAAAGCGCATGGACTTCAGGCAAGCGCTCAAAGCTTCGACTACGCATCGTTTCAATTATATAGACATGTATGTCAAAGAGCTAGAATCGGTAATCGATATTCAAGCTATTCAGAAATCTGGTATCAAAGCCGGTGTCGATCCACTTGGTGGCGCTGGAGTCGCATTCTGGCAGGCGCTCATCGAAAAATATAAATTGCCTATCGAAATGGTAAGCAAAAGAATCGACCCTACCTTCTCTTTCATGCACGTAGACTGGGATGGCAAAATCCGGATGGATTGCTCGTCACCATATGCAATGGCAAGCTTGATTGAGCTACGCAACAAATACGATATCGCCTTTGGTAACGATACAGATCACGATCGCCACGGAATCGTGACGCCAAGCGGCTTGATGAATCCAAATCATTATCTTGCAGTAGCAATCGAGTATCTCTTTTCTCACCGCGAAGGCTGGAAGAAAGATGCAGCCATCGGTAAAACTTGCGTGAGTACAAGTTTGATTGATCGTGTCGCAAACAAAATCGGTCGCAAATTAATCGAAGTGCCAGTTGGCTTCAAATGGTTCGTAGACGGACTGCTCGATGGTTCACTTGGTTTTGGCGGCGAAGAAAGTGCAGGAGCATCTTTCTTGCGCAAAGACGGAAGCGTCTGGACTACAGACAAAGATGGAATTATCCTTGCTTTGTTGTCTGCCGAAATCACAGCAGTGACTGGCAAAAATCCAAGCGAGCACTACAAACAATTGGTCAAAGAGCTTGGTGAGCCATCGTATGCGCGTATCGATGCCGTTGCAACACCAGATCAAAAATCTAAATTGAAAAAACTGGCTGCAAGCGACGTCAAGGCCAAAGACTTCGCAGGAGAAAAAATCACCAAGATCGAAACAGCAGCAGCTGGAAACAGTTCAGCTATTGGTGGTCTAAAAGTCTCAACTGAAAATGGTTGGTTTGCAGCGCGCCCATCTGGAACTGAAGACGTTTACAAAATCTACGCCGAGAGTTTCCTTGGCGAAGATCATTTGAAAAAGATTCAGAGCGAAGCTCAAGAGCTCGTAAATACAGTCCTTTCACCCACAGCAACTAGAAGTTAAATCATGGAAGAATGGTTAGAACTGGAAATTCCAGAACTTGGCCACATTATTGAATTTGCCTTCCCGCAGAACGACCGGATGTTGGTTCGCACGCTTGATGGCATGTTCTCTGTAGGGCTGCAAGAAGACCCAGCAAAAGTCGAGAACGTCATGTCTGTAGAAGAAGTAGAAGTTCTAGACAATGGCGATTCGTGGGGCACTGAGCAAAGCGACAAGCTGAATTTTGACGACGAAGAATGGTTCTTCCACGGTGCAGAAAGCGGTGATGTGACCCTTTGCGATCTGAGCACAGGCGAGCGTATCGAAGTCGCAAACGACAGAAAACACATGCTTTTAATAAACAGTGCAAACGAAAAGGTGATTCAGAAAATCGAATTTGTCATGGCAGACGATCCTGACGATTTTTCAATAGCTGGTTTTTCTTATGACGAAAAATATTTGGTATTGTGCACCAATCAAAGGTTGCGCGTCTTTGCTAAGGATGATGGCGGGCTTTAGGTTGTCATGATATAATCTGTTTGAAGCCAAAACAGGTTGTATTTGATGAGCACCCAAATTACACGACCCTGGTTGCGTCCCTTTATAGCTGGGCTATGCTTTGTGTCGGTAATTGCAGGTTCATTTGCAAGCGGCACTGTGATTAAGAGCCAGCTTGATTCATACAAAGCAATTGAAGCGCACAGCAAGTGGCGTGACGAAATGGACCAAGGGGTGGAGGCGTTTTATCAAACTGCTTATCCGCTTGCCGAGTCCCATTTTCGCTTAGCGATCACTTTATGCAAGCAAGACAGCCTTGAATATATCGACACCGCAAGATTTTTAGGAGTTACTTTATATAGCGAGCAGCAAGACATAGAAGCGCTTGGTTATCTGCAACAAGCGCTTAAGTTGGCGCGTAAGCGACTCAAACATGAAAGCTTAGATCTTGGCGGGATTATGCTTTGGAATGCACGAGTGTTAGAGCGAGTAGGACAATATCCAGAAGCTGAAAAATTGTATCTTGAAACTCTTGCGATTTACAAAGAAAATACTGGGCCGCTTTCGTTTGAATATATAAATACGGCTGTCGATTACGCTAATTTTCTTTGTTTGTTAAATCGTTTCGATGAGGCTTTACCAATTGCGCAAGAAGCTTATCTAGTCGATATGCAAGATTGTGGTCTTCACAATGCAAATACGCTGCAAGCTGGAAAATGTCTGGCAAAAGTTTATAACCGCCTGAGACGATTTGATGAGGCCGAGACATTGCTCAATCAAAATCTAGAGTTATCTCGACAGATTTATGGAGAAAAAACACAACAAACAGCGCAGTGCTATTTGGAACTTGCAAATCATTGCAGTGCCACCAAAGACTTTGAGCGTGCCAATCTGCTATACAACGGCATCATAGACATGTTGAAGGTCGCAATTGGTTATGGCGAAATTACTTTGATTGATACTGAGTTGAGCTATGCACGTAGTCTTGAAATGCAGGGTGAACATGTCAGAGCGAAAGAAATAATTCAAATCTGCAAACTGCATGCATTGGATCGTTATGGTAAGAATCATCCTTTGACTCTTGGTTTAATCAAAGAGTTTGGTCTGGGGTCATAATTTCTAGTTTTGGCCAGATTTTTATGAAGGCTTTTCCGACAATACGGTTTTGATCTACCGGTCCGTAAACGTGACTGTCTTCCGAACAATTACGATTGTCTCCCATTAGAAAGAGCTGTCCTTTAGGCACCACGATCGGCTTGTCGCAAAGTTCTGGCGATGCAAATGGTTGAATGTCTTGGCCGTAAGTGTTTCTTCCTTTGATATCACCGAGCACTTTTAAGTCGTATTCTGGTTTTTCAGCGATATAATTTTCTTCTAGCAGTTTTCCATTTACAAAAACTCCGATCCCAGACTTGATCTCGATGGTATCACCGGGCAGTCCTATCACTCTTTTGATAAAGGCTACTTCGTTTGGAAAGCAGGGAAGACCTGTTAATCGTCCCATCAACACCATTGGATTTGAACTCAATTCACGACCGCCCATTTCGATAGGTGGGGGATAGAAAGTCACGATGTCACCACGAACGAATTGCCTGGTCCAGCAGCTTATTTTTTCGAGTATTATCCGGTCATTTATCTGTAAGGTGGGGATCATCGATTGGCTTGGAATATATCTTGTTTCGACGAAAAGTCGAATAACAATCAAGAATGTTAAAACAAGCATCACTCCAGTAATCAGAGGGACAATTGTTTCACGCCACGACTTCATGCTTGTTGGGTTCCATTGATTTATTGACCCTTTTTAGACTAACACAATATGGAGTGATAAGCTGAAAGTAATGAGGGTCAAAATCACGATAGCTTTATCGATCGTTATGCTTACAGCCTTGCCAGGGATTTGTAAGCCGTCTAAAGCCGATATCGATAAGGCAAATGCGCTTTTATATTCTTTGTCTCCTGAGTTCTACAGCTTTGTTGAATCAAAGTTGAAGAGCGGCAAAGACATGGCAACCTGGCACGAGTTTTTTGCCAGGTCAGGTTTTGGACGCGGCGCAGTGAGCATCGATCAGTTTCACTTCGATAACGCAAGAGCTGCTGCCAGGCTAGAGCCAAGTAACGGTCATATCATTACTACTTATGCGCTCATTTTGGCTTACAAAAAGAAAACAGCTATTGCGCAGCAATTGATTGAGCGAGTGCTCAAGGCGATGCCCAACGATGCAAGAGCACACGCCGCCCAGGCGCTTATTTCGGTTGACAGAGGCGATATTGAGTTTGCCAATTCCGAAATGGAATTGGCTCTCAAGCTAAACGACAAAGATCCAGAAGTTAATAGCATTGCGTATCAGTTTTATAGAAAGACCATTAATCCTAAGATGGCCCTTGCTACTCTCGACCACTGGGTCAAGGTGCGTCCCAAAGATATTTTTGCGTTGCGCAA
>CAZFKB010000176.1:0-4844 GCA_964519785.1 uncultured Candidatus Obscuribacterales bacterium
AAAACACTCGTCACCCGTTCGCAAAAAACAAGACAGGTAAGCTATTAACAATCATGATAAGTGCCATTGAGAAGGCTTTAGATATGTTCATACCAGTTACTCTATTCATGTCTTCTTTTCCTGTATGGCTTAAACGAGTCTTGGATAGGATACTAGTTTTTGAGGTTCTATGTGGAAGAAATTCATCTAAGAAGGTGAAGAATGGCTTGCTTTTTGCACTATTCCTTTAATGTCGTGCCATCAAAATTTGGATAAAGTCACAGTCTCGTATCGCGTTATCGCTCTGCCTGCGGGGGTTCGGCGAGGCACCAAATATTGACAGGATTACAAGTATCTATTAAGGTGGATAATAGGCATCTAAACCTAACTCTGTTAACCCTTTATTCATGCGGGTTTGATGCTTCAGGTGAAACGAAAATGAAAAATATTGAGCTTATAGCTACGTTCCTATTGCTATTAGGCGGACTGAATTGGGGATTAGTCGGAATCTTCAACTACAATCTGGTTACTACTCTGATGGGCGACGGCACTATGACCCATGTTCTATATGGACTTGTAGGGGCTGCAACTGTCTGGCATATGATGATGCATATGAAGGCAAATCAGGCAGAAAAGGCAGGTTAAATCGAAGATTGAATTTTATTAGTTAACTTAAGTGTTAGCCGCTAAATCAAAAAATCCAATACTTAAGGTTGATGTTTTAATTATCCTGTAGAAGGATAATTGATTTATGCACAGAAAATTACCTTTATTGTTGATTGCGATGGTTATGGCTGCCACGCCTGTTTTTTGTTCAGGAAAAAAGAAAAACAAAGTCGACACAAGCAAAGATCTAAAAGCTGTAAATCGCGGCAGAGCGCTTTATCGTCTTTATCAGTGCGCAGATTGTCACTCGATCAAAAACGAAGGTAACAAAGAAGGTGTGAGTCTCGATAAAATAGGAACCAAAAGAAGCAGTAAGTTCTTGCTAGAGCAGATACTCGATCCTGAAAAACACGTCGAATCTAATCCGAAAAAATTCAACGGCGACCCTAATTTGATGCCGTCTCAGCAGTTGGAAAAGGCTGAGGCTGAAGCGATTGTCATATATCTCAAGAGTTTGAGGTAAATAGGCATATGCTCATTTCAATTGAGGTACAAAGTATTCATCTCTTGGGAAAAGATCCAAATTTAACCCTGCGATGTTCTTATCTGCTTGCGCCACACCAAGATAAGAGTTAAGAGTCTCTGCGAGAATTTTGGTATCATCCATTCCGGCTGACTCAAAATAATTTGTTATTCTGTCCTTTGAGTAACGTTTCAAAATTTCGTCTTTTTCTGGAGAAAACGGTTGATTTGAGCCAATTAAGACTGCACCAAATTCTATGCAATGTGGAAAAGCCTTGATAAAAGTAGTCCTGGTTCGAGGAGTGGAAGACCAAAAAATAACTATTCCGCCAGGCTTGAGCCTTTCTTTTAAAAGTTGAAAAAACTGCAACGAGTTGATGAATCCTGCGCCTGAATCAAAAGGTCGTACAGGATCGCCTTGAATAACATCATACTTTTCACCTTCTCTTATTTTTTCTCGCGCGTCACCAAATACAATGTTTATTCTCGGATCCGTAAAGACTCTAGTAAGAGGTTTGAATTTTTGCGCTTCATTCCAGGCGCTAAGGCATTTCCATTCAGGTTTGAGAATCTCGAAACAATCTATTATTTTTGTGTTTTGGTTTGATCCTGCACAATACAATGTATCTGCACTGCCCAGACCAATGATGCCAATGTTCTCAGGTTTTGGATGAAGGTTAACCAAAAGACCCATGCAAGAGTGGAGCAATCCCGGATACGGCAATTCACTGTGTCCTTGTCCGTTTACGTAAGTGTAGACCTTGCTACCATCTTTGTTGAGAGAACAGAATGCTGACACGCCACTTTTGTCCTCATTTACTATAAAGTTAGTGTCATCTATCTGACCGTGCAATTTAGCCCAGAATGACTTTCCCGTAGGCAAAGTAACAAAGCAATAGCCAAAGCATAATGAAACCCCCAACACAAATGCTTTTGTCTTGTGGCTGGTTTTTATGCTTTGGCGAACAAGGATAAGAATAGCCCAGACTAAAAACATTAGACCTAGAATACTCAGAGTTCTAAGCATTCCGCTGGTACCAAAAATTTCCAAGCCGACCAATCCTACAAGCATACTGCCGAGTGCTGAGCCAAATATATTTGAAGCTTGAAGTGCTCCAATCCTGTTTTCAAACCAATCAAGGGAAGAATGAACAAGATTTTGGAGTACACAAAAGCTAATACCCATTAGTATCGTAGGCGGTACTATAAAGAAAATTGGAACTCCTACGTAAACCATGAGGAATTGCTGAATTGGAATGTTTTCGCTGTCAAAGTAAACTGGATTGTATCGTGCTAAGAAATCGAAAATTGGTTGAATATGTGAGTTGGCTCCAAGCGAATTAACTAGAAATGTAATGGAGCAAATCGAATAGCACACTATTATTGATTGCAAAAGCGCATAACTAAATTTGGACGAATGGTTGCGTGTGAATGATAAGCGACCAACTGCAATTCCTAGCGCAAATCCACCAAGATATAGAAATAAAAGCCAACCGAAAGTCATAGAGTTAGCTTTGAGCATTACGTTTAAAAGGCGAAACCAAATTATTTCCAAACTGAGGGCTATAAAGCCAGAACAGAAATAAACACCGCACCAAAAAAGTACACTTCCATTCTTGTTTTTGGTTTCAAAAATTTGATTTTGTTCTGTGGAGGTATCGGCACATTGGTTAGATCTGCTGTTTGATTGCTTGTGAGAGTCTTTAGAGAACCAGGCTAATATAAAGCAAACTAGATTCAATAAAGAAGCCAACATTATTGAGCCTGAATAGCCGATCTGTCCAATTAAGTAAAACGAGGCAAGACCGGCTCCTATAGCTGCTCCTAAAGTATTGCAAAAATAAAGTTTTGCTGTGCGATCGATAGCCTCTGTAATAGTCAGGGATTGTGCCTTACTCAATAAAGGCAGAGAAATTCCCATTAAAACTGTTGGAAATAAACCAGCAATGAATACTACTAATAGGCTTGGAACTGGTTCTATGCCATGATGAAAATATTTTAGATAGAGAAAATCATAAAGAAATGGCTTACTGGCAAAACCCATTAAGGCTATGCAGAGTTCGCATATAGCAAAGCCTTTAACGAATCCAATTCTTTTTTCAACTTGAAGGGATATTTTTCCGCCTAAATAGCTGCCTAGTCCTAAGCCAATCATAAAGATTGCTGCGACCAGGGACACAGAGGAAACATCGCTTCCCATAAACAGCCCGAGCAGTCTCTGCCAGATAACCTGATAGATGAGCGATGCTGTGCCTGACAAACAAATTAGAACATATAACAAAGAGTGCTACCTCGTGCGATTCGCATCTGTTTAATATGTTTGCATTTCTGCATAAATGAAAATTATAATATGTTTGTGCTAACTTTTCAATCTGTCCAATGGGCTTTCTGAGCTAGAAAGATCTAAAAAGCCCATCGAAATTTTGGTGAAGATATTTGAAAGGATGTACTAATTGTTCTAAAATGTTCTAGTGTGTAGATATCTATATATTCAAAATAATGCATATATTAAACCAGCCGGTGAATTGAGATGTTTAAGAAAAAATCTGTCACTTTAGCGATTTGTTTTTATTTACTGACAATAAATACTGCCTTTGCAAAAGAATCGGATGCGCAGACGAAGAAAGAAGCAGAATCTGTTATCAAACCTGTTATTAACAATGACGATCTATTCTCCCAGGGGCTTGGTAAGGGTAACGCTCGAATGCAGTTGATGCAGTCCGAGCTTGCTCGTCGTTTAGATAAGAACAGGCATGCTGCAGAATTTAGCCGAAAAGCTGTACAGGCAGACCCTAACGATATGGATGCCAGAGTGGCTCACGGTGAGGCATTGTATAACTTGATTAAATCTGGAAATACTGATCCTGTGGTGCACAACGAATGTGTGAAAACATGGCTTATAGTCCATCGCAATTTGGTAGGAGAGGACAGCGGACTCACGGTTAAGGGAATCGGCATTCCATTTGTGCAGAAGTTGTTTGAAGACAATAGAAGCACTTTGGCTAAAGACAGGCTAACCAAGCTTGTTGGGCGCGTTCCAGCTGGCTGGGAGACAAATAATCGTTATCTCTCTAAAGTTTTACTAGCTGAGCCTCAGGTCAGCGCGCGCATTGTGCCCAAAGATGAATAGTCTTCAAGGATTACAAATTTGACAGTACTTTTGTTCTAAGTCTCTTATCCCGTCTTTGCGTAAAACTTTTTCATTAAAAGAACATTTGGAGCAGGAGTGAATCTCGAATGACGGACGGTCTGAGGGATATTTGCAAAATTCACACAAAAGATTGCCTCCGGTTTGGGTCATTCCAAATCCTGGACAGCGGCAGTTTGGACATTTTGTTTGTAAGCGTTTTGCCATTTTAATGCCAATTTTTCTCAAAACTTTCATCCGAGTGGGATTCATATGGGCACGCATATCGGTTTCCACTTGAACCATTTTATCTAATGAATTTTTTTGACATGCATCAAAGGCGTTTATTAAGGCACTTTTTTCGTTGATGCCTTTGAAAATGAGATGGTATTGGTTATCTTTGTGGAATAACCTGTTCACTCTTTTTATCAAACTAGAATCAGTTTTGTTTGGTCTTAGAATGACTGCGTGATTTGGAAATCCTATTCTTGCAAGAAATGAATCCAGCTCTTGGACCGAGTTTGCAACTGTATTATTGAAATTGGTTTGAGTTGAGATAAGAGTTTCTTCGATTTCGATTCCAAGCTCGTCATCTAAAAAGACAAGAACT
>CAZFKB010000177.1:0-4793 GCA_964519785.1 uncultured Candidatus Obscuribacterales bacterium
TGATTGCTAGCTTTGGTCTAGTAGCCGAATTTTAACTCGGTCTTAGTGCACGTGAAAATAATCGATTTAACTCGTCCTCTTGAAGTCGTAGAGGACAAGTCGTTTCCTGCCATAGTACAACCCTTATTGCGCATACTGGCCCCCGACATCAAATTTGTCGATAACCAGGCTGGTGCCGAAATTATGATGGGTATTTTCGGCTGCAAAAAAGAAGATTTGCCCGATGGCGAAGGTTGGGCAGAAGAAGTTATAACCATGTCGAGCCACCTTGGAACTCATCTGGACGCGCCGCTTCATTACGGAAGCAAAACAGGCGATAAAAAAGCTAAATCAATTGACCAGATAGATCTGGATAAACTTGTAGCCGATGCGTGTGTCCTGAACTTTTCAAAGAAGCGCGCCACATCACAACCCATCTCGATAGACGATCTGAAAGAAGCACTCGATAAAATCGCTTACGAAATCAAGCCTGGAGACGCTGTATTAATCCGTACAGACCACGACAAGTATCCACTGGCTAATACGATGAAGTATAACTATCCCGGCATGACCAGAGAATCTGCAGCCTGGCTTGCAGACCAAGGAGCGTTGATAGGTGGCACTGACGCGGTAGGCTGGGATCGCCCTTTTCCTGCCATGATTCTCGATTACAAAAAGACTGGCGACAAAAAATATATTTGGGACGCACATTTTGCTCATCGCGACAAAGAATTCTATGTAGTGCAGCAATTGGCTAATCTGCAAATGTTGCCACCATCAGGATTCAAAATTGGGATTTTTCCACTTAAACTAGTAGGCACTAGCGCCGCTCCAGCACGTGTTGTTGCCTTTCTAGAGCAATGAATAAAAAGCTGAACGAGCTTTTTGCACGCCAGCCGCTTTTTGTAAAAATCGTCATCATAATTTTGTTTGTTGTTTTATTATGCGTACTGGTTTTTGCGTCTTGCACCACTGCATTCGTTGGTAAATACTATATTTCAAACGCAATGCACAAGCGGCTTTTCAATGGCTCTATTGAAAAACCGGGACATCAAAACAAATCACTGAATTACGATTTTCCATTCGAGAATGAAGCATTTTTTGTTCGAAATCCATCACGCTTCGATCCTAAAAAAACTTATGGTCTAATTGTTTATATAAATGCGCTTCCATATCTTGGATTGCTTCCAGAAGGATGGGGACCAGTTCTTGACCAGAAAGACCTTCTTTTTATTGCTCCTTTTACTGCCGGAAACGATCGCGAATCAGTCGAGCGCAGAGTGCTTGCAGTCATTGCGGCTCAATTGATGAAACGCGATTATCAAATCGACCCCAATAGAATTTATATAGCAGGACAATCTGGCGGAGCAAGAATAGCATCAGAAGTCGCTTTTATGCATTCTGAACTTTTCAAAGGCACAATTCAAAGTTGTGGCTCAGACTATTTTAGACAAATACATTTTGAACCCGGTCGCGGTCTCGACCAGCAAGGCAATGCATATGTGCATGATTTTGGCGCCACCAAAGAAGAAATCGACCAGGCGCTAAAAACGGTCAAATTCTGCATAATTACCGGTCCTGAAGACTTCAGACACTCCGATTTAACTTCGATTTTTGAGCAAGGGTTCAAAATAGATTCTCAACTTGCTCGCTTTTATGACATCAAAGAAATGAGCCACGAAAATGTTTCGGCTAAGCATCTAGTCGAGGTCATAGATTACTTAGATGGAAAAACTAATTAGCCTTTTGGTATTCGCAAGCGGCGCCATCGGAATGATAAATCCGTTGTTTGCGCGCGTCTCGCAACATCCCAAATTGTTTACCGTGCTTGTACCCTATTCGGTCTATCACTGGAGCAGATCATTTACTGCTTTAGCAGGATTTTGTCTCATTTACTTATCGTTCAATCTCTGGAAGAGAAAACGTGATGCCTGGCTCTGGTCAGTAGCTTTAATCGTTATTTCAGCAGCATTCATTCTGTCTCGATTTGGACTAGAGCATATTCGTCTGGTGCACGATAAAAGTATAAGCGGTAGTCTTTTACTTTTGACCTTGACCCCTCATATCACCAGCTTGATTTTATTGTGGTTAGCAAGACGTTCATATACAGTGAAAAGTGAGCGGCGCAAACTTGCTGTGGCATTCAAACGAGCTGCTTTTTTAGTTTTATTTGCCTTCATATACGGTGCGCTTGGTTTTTGGCTACTTGAGACCAAAGACTTGGGAATGAATTTTTCACTGCCAGATGCAGTTACAAGAACCGCAGAAGAACTGACTTTCCAGAGCACTTCACAAGCCGCCACAGCTCACGGTAAATGGCTTTTAGACTCTCTTGATGCCATGGGTGTTGCAGCTTTTGCACTGGTGCTATTGAACTTGTTTAAACCACTAGAATACGAGCTGGCTACTCTACCTCGTGAACGTACACAAGCCAAAGAAGCGTTGGAAAAATATGGCGACAGCTCGCTTGATTATTTCAAACTCTGGCACGATAAGTCTTATTTCTTTCTAGATCAAGACGCTTTCATAGCCTATAGAACAGAGCGTAATGTAGCCATAGCACTTGGAGATCCAAATGGTCCCCCAGATAAAATCGAATTGCTTACCCAAAACTTTATTGAATATTGCCATAACTGTGGCTGGACAGTTGCATTCATGCAAACCGGCTCAAAGTACACCCAATTGTATGAAAATTTGGGGTTGAATGTTCTTAAAATCGGCGAAGACGGCGTTGTCAACCTTGAAACGTTTATCGCAGACACTGTGCGCAAAAAGACTTTTAAAGGTCCGCTGAAAAAGCTTGAAAACGAGGGTTACACTCTAGAAAAATTCATACCACCGCACACGGATGCACTGTTAGATGAAATCCAGGCGGTATCCAATGAATGGCTTAGCTTGCCTGGACGCAAAGAAAGAACTTTCACACTGGGGACTTTTGATCGAAACACGCTTAATTTCGACAACATTTTTGCCATGAAAAATAGCGAAGGCAAAATCATTGCTTTCGTCAATCAAATTCGCGACTACACGCCAAACGAAGCAACCATAGATATGATGCGACATAAAAGTGAAGTACCTTCTGGAGCGATGGATTTTTTGTTTGGCAAATTGCTTTTAATGCTGCACCAGGAAGGGTTCAAATTTTTCAGCCTCAGCCTTGCAGCACTATCTGGAGTGGGAGACGAGCCTGGTGCCAGCATCGAAGAAAAAGCAGTTCACTTGGTCTACGAGCATTTGAATCGCTTTTTCTCTTACAAAGGACTTCGTGCTTACAAAGACAAATTCGACCCAGTATGGCAAGATAGATTCTTGATTCACGAAGGCGGTCCTGCTGGTTTAATAAAGACTACTCTTGCACTAGTTGCCGTAATGGAGCCAGAAGAGGCATGATAAGTAAGTTCAAAAAAATAGCAATCTTTTTGGCATTTATATCCACATGCGCATCAACTAATGCCGCCCAATCCGACCTTGAGCTAGGTCTTGAGCAATATAAAAAAGGAGATTATGCAAACGCTGCTTTGAGTTTCGAAAAGGCACTCAAAACAAATCAAAAAGACCCTACTATCTGGTATTACGATGCACTTTGCTATCACCAGCTGAAAAATTGGACTCTTGCCACCAGTCGATACAAAACACTAGCCAAATATTTTCCTAACTCTCCAGCTGGCAAAGCTGCAATTGCATTTCTCAAAAAAAACGATCCTAGTTTTGTCGAGAGCGTTGCTGCAACAGCCGCATCGCCTTCCTCGACCGACACCAAGACTACAAAAGGAGAGAATTCATCCAATAAGTCTTCCGAAAAACCTGCAGTAGAATTGTCTACTGAAGAACAAGACGAGCTAGAAAAAGAACTTGCCAAACTACCTGACAAAGCCTTTTTTTATTTCAAAAAAGGTCCAAACGGTCACATGGAAGTAGATCTACTGGTAAACGGACATCCTGTCAAAGCCGAATTCGATACCGGTGCGTCTGCTTTCTTTTACTCAGCTCAATTGAAAGAAGCTGGAGTTGATTTGAATAGTTCTAAACCAGGAAGAATGGCGCGCGGTTGGGCTGGAAAGACTGTATTCACAAATTCCATGCCAGCAGAAATAAAGCTTGGCTCTATGACTAGGAAGATCAACATAACCATTTCCAGCACGTCAGGCGATATCGAGCACAATCTCATCGGTCAGGATTTTATCAAAGGCTATCAATACGAAATTGACGATAAAGGTGGCCGAGTCGATCTCAAAAAAATTATTGAGCTAAAAACAAAAGAAATAGATCCACTCTACGATATTCCGCTTACTGTGCGCGGAACCAAAGACTATATTCCCATACAAATTAATGGCAGAAAGGTTGACGCGTTTATTGATACAGGCTCTTTTGCCACCATAATAAGTGAAGGACAAGCAAGACTTCTCGGGCTTACTTATAGCGGAGAAAAGCAGAATTTAATGGGCGTAGGCGGGTCCGTCAGCATGGAAAAAGCTTATGTTGATATTCAAATCGGCGGACTTCGTCAATCTGGTTTTCCAGTGTTAATAGGCGGTTCTGGCGGTTGCGCTATTGGACAGGATTTGATGAACGGATGGCGATACAAAGTCGATCGCAAAAACAAACTGTTGCGATTTTTCCACTAATCGCCCTTTAGCTCTTAATTTTGCTTCTTCCACTTGTATGTGCGAATTTTGGATTGATTACCACTCATCCGCATTGCTCTATCTTGAGATTCTTTCTGATAGCGTGCTTTGTGATCTTGCTCGAAGCGTTGGTGCTCCTTTTGTCTGGCTTTTTCTTCTTTACGAGCCTGTTTCATTTGGGCACGGTAT
>CAZFKB010000178.1:0-4738 GCA_964519785.1 uncultured Candidatus Obscuribacterales bacterium
ATCAGCCAGAACTGGCTTATATTTCGTGCTTGAAAGAAGTCAAACTTATTTCAGACTTGCTATTCGAGCGAGGCATGTACGAAATGCGCAAAGCCATTTCTAATACTGCTAAATACGGCTCGGCTATATCCGGACCTGAAATTGTAGATTCGCGCACTAGAGCGTCTTTAGACAAAGTGCTTAGTCGAATTGAAAATGGCGAATTCGCAAAATTGTTCAATAACGAATATAAAAACGGATTTCCGCAAACAAATGAGTTACTTGATCAGGAGCGTAAATCAAGACTAGACCGCACAGGCAAAGACCTTTCGACTCGTCTTGATTTTTAAGTTAGACTTTTAGGTTGTCAATCAGTCTGACATCTTTCAATTTTGCCGCAATTAAAAAGACGATTTCAGGATGCAAGTCTGGGTTTTTAGTATCTTCTGAAATTATTTCGAGAGTTTCAGGATCGCAAGCTTCGAGATATTGCAATTCTAATTGGTCTTTCGAAATAGTGGAAAGTTCAGCCCGAGCCATTTCTAGCGCTGTTTTTATTGATTTATTTTGTTTTCTAACTTGTTCTTTCAGTTGATTCAAAATTTGATAAAGAACAGGCGCGAGTTCTCTTTGTTCTTTGCTCAAATACTGATTGCGCGAACTCATTGCCAGTCCATCGGCTTCGCGAATGGTCGTTAGTCCTTTTATTTGCACGGGAAAATTGAGATCGTCAGTCATTCGCCTAATTACAAGAAGTTGCTGATAGTCTTTCTCACCGAAAAAGGCTTTGTGAGCGCGGATTATATTAAAGAGCTTGCTTACGACGGTAGCAACTCCTCTGAAATGTCCAGGACGAAAAGCACCGCAAAGCTTGTCTGTAAGCTCAGATGGCACATCTACATAACTCGAATGTTCAAGACCGCGACCATAAAGTTCGGCTGTGGATGGAGTAAAGACCATGTCCGCGCCCAGTTTTGTACATAATTCAAGGTCGCGCTCAAGTGTGCGAGGATATTTTTCAAAATCTTCATTAGGTCCAAACTGCATGGGATTGACAAAAATGGACACTGCCACTTTATCGCAATCTTTCTTGGCTTCTGCAATAAGACTTCCGTGGCCGTGGTGCAAATTGCCCATGGTTGGGACAAATCCAAGCGTAGAACCGGTTGCCGCGATTTCATTTTCTTGCCAAAGACGAGCTTCAGCTATTGTTTTTGCTTGAAAAATACTAGTTTTTTGTCCTTGAGCCAACTTTTGCAGTCCATAATTGTTAGAATCACATTATTGTACTTCACCAACTTAGAGTAATCATAGTGCCACAGAGCAAGATCCGCTTCCTGCCGCATCTATCGTTGTTTTTACTGATTCATACTCAGACTGCATTTGCGGCTGAGATTCCAATTTCTGTAAATAAGAAATTGATAGCGCAAGTAGAAACAGGATTGCAGAAAAACGAAAAGGCGCTTGCTCTGGCTAAACTGGTAGTGGAAGCTAATGGCGGATTAGCCAATCTCAGAAAATTTGACCACGACGGTTATAGAGTGAGTGGCGTAATTCGTCATTTTTCTTCGATGTCAGGCTCTGAAAACAGTTTTGATTTCGTTTCTGACGTTATGGGTAATAAACAGAAAATCACCATGGATTTCATGGGCCAAGAACTTGTCACCGGATTTGATGGCAAAATTTGCTGGTCTAAACAAGATAATAACGTTTTACCTGCAGATCCTCTTGCATCACTCAGAATCAAGGAAGAAATAGATCATTCGCTTTTGATTTTGGAACAATTATTAGAGCCTGAAGTTGACGTCAGAATGCTTGAACCGGTCGATTTTAAAGGAAAAAAATGTGATGTTTTGCTGGCTCGGGCAGTTGACGGCAAAGATACTAAATTATTCGTGGATCAAAAAACCCATCTGGTCATGCGCTCTGAATTCGAGGGCAATGACCAGGAGCAGGGAACCTCGTGTCTGAAAGGATATGAATATTCCAACTATAAAACTGTATCTGGTACCAAGCAGCCTGGTCGAGTGATCGAGTTTAGCGATCAGAAGAAAGTCTCAGATGTTGTAGTCAAAACATTCGATACCAATGTAAAGCTGAGTGATGATATGTTTTCTATGCCGGCGGGGTCGCGTATCGCCAGGCTGGACAAAGGTCCTGTCGAGGTTCCATTCATATACTCGAACAATCAGATTCTGGTTAAAGCTAAAGTAAACGGTGTTAAGGATTTGCTTTTCTTGCTGGATACTGGCGCTACTCAGACCATTCTTGATAGTCAAAGAGCAAAAGAATTGTCGCTAGTGAATCCTAATGCTTCAAAGAATATTTCCATAACTACCGGTTCTGGGTTTATCAAAATGCACACGGTCAAGCTCGAATCGCTTCAGTTGGGCGAAATCAAACTCGAACAAGTCGCTATAGCTACGGCAAAATTACAATCGCTTTCATCTATTTCTGAAATGGAGCCGGCTGGACTACTTGGTGCCAATATTTTGAAGCGCTTTTTTGTAACCATCGATTATGAGCGCCAGGTGGTTCGGTTTAGCGATCCAGACAAGGTTACAGTGCCAGAACATGCAATTGTAATCGAGACTAAACCGAGCCTGGGAATGGGTGGTTTGGCGCTTGAAGGAACAATCGATGGTAGCTCGAAATTGACTTTTCTGATTGATACCGGTGCCGCTTTCAATCATGTTTCACGTCCACTGATTACAGATGTTCTCAAAGACAAAAAGAAAGCTGATATTTTGCCAATAGGCGTGATCAAAGGCTTAGACGGAACACCTGTTAATGCTGGTGCCATCATATTCGATACCTTAAAAATAGGCGAACATCAATTTCCGAAGACAGTATTTTCGATTTCCACAGCAGAAGCGGCTTCCAATTCAGGACTGATTTCGGGCGGTAAAATAGCAATTCTGGGAAATCCATTTTTCAGTCGCTACAAACTTTCTGTAGATTATCGAAATCAGCGCATCTTTCTCGAAAAGTCTCCTGAAAAAGAGATGGAAGACGCTTACGAGGAAAAAATCGAAGGCGTAATGTCTTCCTACAGACGCAGCGGCGGATCGCAGTCTGATCTCAGTCAAGCCAGAAATACAATGGAAAGAATCGAAACTCAGGCGCGAGCAGAAAAGCATAACAGTGCGGCTGCTCTAGCGCTTGCTTATCAAGGTCTTCTTCTGGGTTATGAAAATAATGCTCAGACCAAAAACAAAGAGGCTCCTAAAAAAGGCGAAAAGACTGAAGAAATGATTTCAGATAAGTCAGTCACTATTTTCGCTCGGGCATATAGTCAGGCTGTCAAAACTAGATCGAGAAAGGTAGCGGCGCTTATATTGAGTTTGTGGGCGGAACACTTTCTTGAAAATTACCCTGCCAGTTATCACATTTATGCAAGCAAATTGCTTTCAGAAGCCATTACTTTCTCTCCAGGCACTCCCGAACCAATCGCCGCACTTGGACTCTATCTTTTGCGCCAGCATCAGAGCGGAGAGCGCAATAGCAAGATTAGTTTGGAAAAAGCTGTTGAAGTGGTTAATCAAGCATTGATGCTTGATCCTGCGAATTGGATTGCACTAAAAACCAAGTTGGAATTCGCACGCACTAAATTGGACCCTTGTGATCCAGCGCTTGTGGAGCTGCAAATCAAAAATTATTATCCGGGTGTCAAAAGTATTTAACTACGCGTGAGTTTCTTGACCTGCTGCAACCAGTTGCAAGACTTGAAGCGGCATTGAACCAAGTGGCTTACCATCAACATCTAGGAAGACTTCATACACGCCTTCCTTCTGAAAAGTGAGTCCACTAAAGGCGCTGATAACTTTGTGGGTGATGTATTCGTTTGCTAAAGGCTCTACTTTTACCGGGGGAGACATCGCAATTAATGAGCCTGCGCTGTCAACAATTCTGAACTGATATTCAAAACCTACAGACGGCGCCTGAATCTGAGCAAATGAATATAAAAGCGGAACGACTGCAGGAAAAGATTGAGCGGTAATTCCGTTGTAGATATTGACGCAAGAGACTGCGTCGCGACGTAGAACGTCTTGCAAAATTCTTTCGCATAAAACAATGGCTACTAAGCGTGGAGCGTCGCTCATGATTTGACCTCACCAGGTTCTGAAACTAAGTGGTTCAATTATACTTATATAGGGAGATATGATCTCGGGTTAATGTTTTTAAATCGGAGTTTAACAGTGCTCAATCCAGAAGAACTAACTTTTGCACAATGGTTCTGGATTGTGTTTGCAGCTGTGTTAGTCATTTTCTTTTTGTGTCGCTACTTAGATCTAACCTATGCAACACAGCTTTAACTTCGCATAGCTCCGCTATTCACAAGAGCCTAGCTATATTACATCTGTCTAAGACTGAATTGACTTGCTTCATGACATGTAACTACGGTGGTATTACACACCTTTAGATTCTCTTGTAGAACTTAAGCGAAAAATCCAGATCCCCTAGATCCTCCAGCTTTCCAAACGACATTCTCTCTTATTTTGGAGATGCGTGTGGAGACTGCATTCTGGTGGTTTGGATTCTGTGTCATATCCACATCTAACGAAAGGGAACTGACATGACTACATCTCTCCCACTCGCGGGAGAGGGGTCAACGTCTGTCGGTGCAACCCGCAAATCCAGGACGCCGTATCTAATCGGCATCACTGGACAGCGGCGCACTGGCAAAACGACTGTTGGCGAATTCCTCTCCCAACTTGGTGTGCCCGTCCTTGAGGCGGACCATCTGGCGGCTGAGTTG
>CAZFKB010000179.1:0-4728 GCA_964519785.1 uncultured Candidatus Obscuribacterales bacterium
CAACCAATGCTACGCGGTGAGATACGTCACACTGCTAGAAAAGCTGGTGACGATCTCGATATCATTGCTACACCAGAAGGTGAAGACATTGAGGAGCGCTTGCGTCAAGGCAAGGGCAAACCTGGTGACACCATGCTTACGACAAATGATTTCAGCCAAGGAAATCAATTAGGAAGAGCAAGTGTTGAGGGTGATCCTCAAATGATCGTTCCATCCGAAGGAGGTCAAGCTCAACTAAGACCAGACCAACTCGACGCGCAAGGTCAAATGGCTGATGGTCAGCCAGGACAGCCGCAGCAAATCGATCCACAAACCGGATTGCCGATTGATCCGAAGACCGGACTACCGATTGATCCAAGAACTGGTCTTGCGTTCAATCCTCAAACAGGACAATACTTCGACCCAAGAACAGGACAACCGATTCATCCTAACCACGCTTATCAGATGGGTCTGCAAGCAGGTGGTGGCATGTTGTTGAACGAGCAGCAGCGCGCAAGACAACAAGGTCAACAGCAAGGTCAGCAACCTGGACAGCCACAACCTGGCCAGCCTGGTCAATTAGGACAACCCGGTCAATTCACACAACAAGGACAAGGAGCCGACGATAAGACGGTCTTCGTGCCTGACCATGGATTGACCCCAGACATAAGCAATCTCAAAGGTCCCGATAAGAAGAAGCTTCGCGGTATTCTCGGAGATGCATTTGGTCGCATGAATGAAGAAGGAGAAGAGAAAGAAGAGGACGAGGACGAAGAAGGCAAGGATAAACAAGGTCCTGACCCAAATGATCCTCCGCCCTGGGCTAGATAAGATCGACTTGGACTCTAACAGCTCAAACTAAGATATAGAGGCAGGCCTTAAGCCTGCCTCTTACATTTGATAAGTGAAGAAGATTCTCTATTTTACAGCGCCAGTCAATTTAGCCAATTTGGCTTGAGCTTTTTTGGCTTCTTCTTGCTGATTTGCTAGCTGCAAAATACGAATATAATTTGTGAGAACCTGAGCTAGAGCCGATTTATTATTACTCTTTTCGAGCAAGTCTATACCTTTTTTGAAGTAATCAACCGACTCAGGAAACTTGAATGCCATCGCATACATGGCACCATAATTTCCGTAGATTGCTCCCAAATTGGAATTTACAAGCTGATTGCTTGGATCTAGCGTATGAGCTTCCTCAAGTTTGGTACGAGCAAGGTCTGCATTTTTTTCTTGCAAGGCTATTGCTGCTTCACTATTCAGTTGCAATGCTCTAACTTGCGGACTTGCATTTTTTGCATCAACTTCCATCAATTTGGAATTAGCTTTCAAAATTGGCTTTGCAGCAATCTCTTGAGCACTAAGCGAGTATAAAGCATTGATTGTAGCAATATCGTTTTGCGAGAGTTTATCGTTTTTATCGTCTGGATAGACGGTACTATACATGATATCAACGCGTTGCGAACTATGACCTGTAATCCCAAGGGCATGACCAATTTCGTGCAAGGCCACACGATTCAAATAGTCAGCTTTGATTTCAGTCGCTCCAGGAGGCGGACATGTAAGTAAAAGCATCTGGGCAGAAAAAATTCCTTCCGAACTTGGCACCACCTGAGTGTTGCCACCTTCATTTGGATTCATCAATACTTTTCTATCATTAGTCCACTTGCAAACAATTTGAGCATCATCTGCGTTTTCTAAAAATTCAAATGCGAGTTTATCCTTGCTTATAGCCTGCCACTGTTCAAATGCGCCTTTTAACGTTTGAGCAAAATCAGGCTTGAACCCAGGAACATCAGATTTTGATTCAATAAATACCTTAATAGGCATCTTATTCCATCGCGTCAGTCCGTTTTTAGAAATTGACTCAAGATATCCTTGTGGGGCACTCTGGGCAAAAAGCGGATAATGACTCGTCCCGCTCAAAAGTACGGTCAAAGCCATTAAATGAAGAAATCTTCGTCTAGTTTTTGAATTTATTCGGGCTGGCAAGAAGGATAAATCCACGGTGCGCTGTAATTTGCTTTTGGATGATTAACCGTCCACTGCGGTGCTGTTGCAATCAACGCTCCAAGCATGAAGGTCATGATAATAGTCCTAGGCGTAATTTTTGCCATAACGACACTCTCAGGGAAGTTCTACCTTTATTACCTTCCACACTATTGATATAGCAAAACTAACCGATACTAATAGTTTCTTTTAGCGGGTGTAAGCAGTTTTGCGCGCCCTTCTTTGCTCACAATAGATCCACTGAGATTTGTATCACTGGCAAAATCATTAGTGGGGTAGGCTTTATACGCCTTGGGCACGTCGGTCTTTTTATACTTCAACACAGCTTGAGTATTCACATCTGCCCGATTTTCCGAACGGCTGGCCACCTGTCTTGGTGGTTCAGGAGGAGGAGGCAATCTGTTTGGTGCCTGAGGTAGTTTCGCCTTTCCCGGATTGTTGTAGTGAAACTTGCGAACCTGTGGGGGTATAGTCGTAGTCTGTTTTTTTGTGCGCTGACTTACCCAAGCTTGTTTGGTCTTAGGCATAGTGCACCAGAAATAATTTTTCAGATTGGGAGTGCCTTTTACTAATCCCTTTTCCCAACCTCCAACTTGTTCGGTGCCGACCGTATAACGAACACCTGGCTGCATGCGAGCTTTAATGTCGGCAGGCAAATTTGGGTCGGAATATACTCTCTGGGTTGTTGTCTTCGTAATTGTTTTGCCAGGAATGACGAATTCTTGAGCCTTGACCGGCGCGGTCGAAGCGATGGCAAAACCTATTAAGAGAAGAAGCTGGGCTAATTTCATAGTTCGAGTGGCTAGTAAGAGAATTTATCGGCAAGTTATCAAGAACTGCGCAAATTCAGTTAGGGTCCTATTTTTCATACGTTACGAAGAATGTGTGGCGGTTTGGTACCCAAATTAGGTGGTATTATTAAATCTGAGTAACCTTAGTATAACAATAAAGCATAGTGTTGTCATGGCCAAAATTCTATTGATAGAAGACGACGAAAACCAGGGAGAAATGGTCCTTGAGTGGCTTGAAACAGAGCACTATTTGATTGAATGGGTCAAAGACGGGCTCGAAGCTGCAGATATGCTCAAGTCTTATCACTACGACATTATTCTTATGGACCTGAATCTTCCCAAAATGGACGGTTTAGAAGTATGCAAGTTTTATAGAAAGCAACAAGGTCAGTCGCCCATCCTGGTTTTGACCGCCAAAGGGACAATAAGCGACAAAGAAAAAGCTTTCGAAGCTGGTGCTGATGACTATTTGACTAAACCCTTTCATTTAAAGGAATTGAGTATTCGAGTTCGAGCCCTGCTCAGACGCCCGACACTGGTCAATGGCGACGTACTGCAAGCAGGCAATTTGGTATTAAATGCTGGTCTGCACAAGGTTTATGTAGATAACGTCGAGGTGCACGTTCCTCGTATGGAATTTGCATTGCTAGAATTTTTATTGCGATATAAAGGACAAGTTTTCAGCTCTGAAGCGCTTTTAGACCGGGTTTGGACTTCAAGTTCGGACAAATCGTCCGAAACCATACGCACAAGCATTAAAAAATTGCGCAGCAAAATCGACACAAAGGGCGCACCCTCACTTATTAAGAATGTTCACGGCATTGGATATCGGCTTGAAGACTGACACAGCGCGCGATACGCCGCTTGAAGCCTTGTAAATTAGCTTTTCCACATGACATTTTGCACTTATTTTTAGGAAAATGAATGGGTGTAGAAGCGCCCTTTTAGTTAGTTGGTACGGAATCAAAACAATGACGAAAGAAATCACAGTAGCCCACAGCCCAGATGCAGATGATGCATTCATGTTTTATGCTCTGGCCAACAATTTATTAGATACGCAAGGATTGACAGTTCATCAAGAACTTAAAGATATCCAAAGCTTGAACAAAGATGCTATGAACGGCAAATACGAGGTCTCAGCCATCTCGTTTGCTGCATATCCTTATGTACAAGACAAATACAAATTGATGCCAGTCGGCGCAAGCATGGGCAACAACTACGGTCCAGTTGTAATTTCCAAAAACAAAATGACCGCCGAAGACTTAAAAACCTGCAGTCTTGCCATTCCTGGCGAAATGACTACCGCTTATCTCGCTCTTAGACTTTTTGAAGACGATTTAAACTACGCCAAAATTCAAGCTGTTCCATTCGATCAGATTGTAGATGTTGTGCGCGAAGGCAAATTCGACGCTGGTGTAATAATTCACGAAAGCCAACTTACATACGAACAAGAAGGCGTACATAAAGTAGTCGATCTTGGAGAATGGTGGACAACACTTACAGGTCTTCCGCTTCCTCTTGGTGGCAACGTCGTAAGAAAAGATTTGGATGAAAAGACAATTGCCCTTGCGACCAAACTTATGAAAGAAACTATCGAGTACTCGCTTGCTCACCGCGAAGAAGCTCTTAAATACGCCCTTCAATTTGCAAGAAATCTCGAAAACAAAACCGAGCTTGCAGATAAATTCGTTGGTATGTATGTAAACGAACTCACTATCGATTACGGCGATTCTGGTAGAAAAGCTCTCACCAAATTGTTTGAAATGGCAAACGAAAAAGGACTTTACGCAAAACCAGTACGTCCAGAATTCGTGATACCAGAGACAGTGACTGTCTAGGATCTACTAGAATCTATTGGAGCAGACAGAAGAAACGAGCCCCTGGCTTAAAACTCGCAAAGCATTGCGAGTCCTGGCAGGCACCCCTCGTGTTCTCAACCTATGTTTCAAGG
>CAZFKB010000180.1:0-4717 GCA_964519785.1 uncultured Candidatus Obscuribacterales bacterium
GGCAAATTTCAACTAGCACTGATTGAGTAGCCGGGTCGTAAGCAAAAACATTGCACTTTGGAAATGCGCAGCGGTTTCGACACACGGCAAAAAGTGCTTTGATTGTTTTTGTAGCGGGTCTCGATAAATTCTTATCACATTCACTCATCTTAATGGATATAGTAATTAGCGTCGGAATATATCAATCACTGTTGCAGCGATGAGCGCAACGACAAAGACTGTCAATGCCGCCCAAATTCCGCCTTGCAGCATAGATGCACCTGCCCCGATGAAAGCGATCAAGTAAGCGGGAAGATTGCGACTGAATGCGGCCGAACGTGGGATCAGTTGTAGGTTTGATTTCTTCGTTGGCATTTCTTCTTCTCCTTATTTCTTGCTTGAGAGAAGCCGTAGATTCATATAGATGCCAAACGTGGTATCATACAAATCACTGATTGAAGCTCGCTTTCTCAAGCGGGTTTTAGAGGCCGACGGTGCCGTCAACATCGTCGGCCTTATCATTTACAGCATCATTTCTTCGTCACCGGAAATATCAGGCTGCCTGAACATACTTTTTTTGAGTGCATCGAAAAGCAGGGTTAGATCATAGGAATTTGATTTACCCTCTCGAGGCTGCCTCACCAAGTATTTTTTCTCCTCAAGGCTTTTCGCGTAACGCCGCACCATCTTTTCTGTAACACCCATTCTCTTCGCTAATCTTGCATAGCCTGGAAAAGGATTCTCAGCGCCCCATTTGAAACTCATGAGATGCAAGACGAACATCGCCTCACCCGCCGAGAGTGAATGAGGTTTGAGGTTCGCGTAGTGAAATAGAAACTGTGAAGGAACCGGAACATAGCCTTGATTGAAAAGCTCTCCATGTTTCCACCGCGCTGCAAAAGATAGATTCCGCTCCATAAGCGCCTGATTCAATTGCGCAGAATTTTCATTAAGAATCTGTTCCATAAACTAAAAACCTCCCTTGATCTTCTGCGGGTGAGAAACTAGCATAGGAACGCCAAATATTTCTATAAATTAATAACTATTCTTAGGTGGAAATTTTTGGGGAGGGTTTGGGACAATTTTGCATTTGCCATTTAAATTCTTGATTTAGATTGATTTAGAGAAGAAAGGTGCTTTTCAACATACCACGATAGTCACACATGAAGGACGTTATGTGTGGCTATGAGAGCGGCAGGGAAGTCCGGGCTTTCGGGCGGATCGGCGGCATAAAGATAAGTCTTCTCGGGGCGGTTAGGTTCTGGCTTGAAACACTCGCCTTCGCATCTCTCCCTCATTTGCTCGGCGCGGGTGCCGGCATCACGGCACTTGAAAAAATGCCGTTTTCATCCTCTGGTAATCGCTCTTTTTTTAGATTGAAATCAACAACTTCGCCATTTGCGGCTGCAAGCAATCGAATCCACTCTCTGGCTATCCTGGCTAAAATCGGAGACGGATTACTCTTGACGTAAAGCTCAAGCTCTTTGGTGCGCTCTTGCATCTCGTACAGAATCTGGTCATCAACACGCGTTGTGTGATTGTCTTGGTAATATCGCTTTCGCCAGGCGTCTTTGCTGGTCTTCCCTTGCGCTCTTTGTGCCATTGGTCAACCGTAACATATCTAAATTTGTCAGGGTATACTTTGCTGAAAGCTATTTACGAACAAATATCCCAAGAACAAAATCTATAAACAAAAACTGGAAAATGAAACTTAGCATCGCGCAAATATACAGCCCTATATACACCACAAATTCAGCCCATGCTCTCAAAGGAAACCAATACAAATCCAAAACAATAAACGCTACAACCCCGATGAGTGTAGGAATTCCATAACGCTGCAAGCGAGGAAGTTTCCGCCAGAGAGAAAGACAATAAAACAAGTAAAGGGTTAAAATTTCTTCAGCAAAAATTATCAAGGCATAAATCCCGGCCTCTCTCTTCTCTTCCTTTGATTCGTTGGTGTTTATTACTACGACTGTTTCATTACTTTCCATGTTGGCAAAATCAAATATCCGGCCTCTTCTGGCATCGTCACCTTGTAACTTATACATATAGACGGCAAGAAGCCCTGGGCATGTCAGCCCCATCATCCAACACATAAGCCAGCCCAAAGCCACCCTTTTCGGCGTGAAGGCCTGAACTATAGCGTTGTAATCAATTTTGCCCATCGCATTGCCCCTCGAATTATTTCTTGCCCCCGCCAACAACAGACAAAAGCTCAACTAGCGGCTCCAGAAAAAGCATATTGAAGGCTTCTCCTACTGTCCCGCCGCCTCTTATGTGACTAAAACCAATTATCACAGCAAAAAAATAGCAGATACCGTATACGACTTTTGCAATTAGCCAACGGTCAAACTCTTTTGCAGTGGCTACTATGCTGGAAGTATCTAAATGAAAAATAAAGTGATTGACGATTGCAGCAACAACAACAATTGCACCCACCAAAAGGATAAGCACGACTTCATAAAACAACGCTGCGGGAAAGGCGCAAAAGAGTATTAGAGGCAAAGAAAGAAATGCCTTTGCCTGGTTCTTTGGAATTTGGGTCTTTTTTGAAGCATCGTTGAGAGTGTCTATCAGGAGCGGCAGTTTCTGCGGTGTGGTTGATGCGACCTGCATCAAAACCCGGTCAAGGGCTGCATTGTTTTCCTGATAGATTCGCTGGGCTTCGGCCTCGTGGCGGTCTGAATTGTGAGGGTCAAGCTGCGAGAGCGTATGCACCACTCGCTGCGATTCAATCGTGAAATGCTGGCGCAACATCTCCGTGTTCTTCTTGATCGCCGGTAATGAATCGCCGTCTTTGGTCAGATACTGGTAAACCTCTGCTTCCGTCATTGCTGGCATTGTTGGGGGTCTCCTTGATTGTTTGAAAAAAATTATTGAGTAAGACTTTGGATCATGCGATGCTCAATACATGGCTTCAAAAACAGAAACAATTCATATCCTCGCCTGCCCTGTGGCTCGTCGCGCTCTTCGTCAGAATAACCCTCGCGTTACGTGGTGTCGGCAGCATGTTACTCGCTTGCTCGAAAAAAAAGTCGAATTCAGCGATCAGCAAAAGCCTGGCTATAAATCACCAGGCGTCGTTTCGTTGTTTAATCCGGATGATCCGTTCGATTCCTCCGTGCTTGGGTTCACCGTCACGACAATGAGGTCAAGGCTTTACCACAATCAGCCCGTCTTGCTCCTCTCTACTTACCATAGTCAACCTTCCGTTGAAGACTTTGACCGAAAGCTTCTTCGCTGCAAGCCCGTCTCTTTGAGCTAAGATTATTTTTTCTTTGACTGATCTTTATTCTGCTCTTGTTCAGGCGCTTGTTCCTTCGACGGCTCCTTCTTCGCTGGTTCTTGCTTCACCGGCTCCTTCTTCGCTGGTTCTTGCTTCACCGGCTCCTGCTTCACAGGTTCTTGCTTCGACGGCTCTTGCTTCACAGGTTCCTGTTTCGACGGTTCCTGCTTCGATGGCTCTTGCTTCGTTGTTTCCTCTATCGAAGGAGTCGGCTTCGGCGTTGGCGGCGCAGTCTTTGGCGCTGCGCCCCCATCAAGTTCCCTCAATTTCCGTAACATCTCTTCTCCAGACAATCGGCCCGACTTTTGCGGTTTATCAAAAAACTCTTCTTTGCTGAGGTCTTGAACATGCGCGTGCTGTGAAGCCAGATTTTCCTTGCAATCGAAGTTCTTCTTGCACGCTTCATCAATCTCTGTCCTGCTCGCTCCAACCTCCGAGTCATGATTACACTTCCCTTCTCCCAACGGCGGCGTATAAAAGGGGATGTTATTCACGCTTCCATTCTTCCGTTCAATAAAAACGGTCAACTCTTCCGGCGTTAAACGATTGGCATTCATCTCCCCAAAGGCCGTGGCATGCGCGCATCGTTGCAGGTACTTATCCTCACATTGATTTTCTTGCGATTCTCGCACCCAATAAACTGGCGTATTACCTGGCTTTTCAAATGTGACCAGGTCAAATTCGCAGATATTCTTAGCATCAAGCGATTGATCGGACAGTTCCTTTCGCAACGGAAATTTCAAATGCTCTTCCTTCACGGCGACGCCTTCTTCCGTCGTATATGCTCTTGTCGTATTCCGCTCCATTTCTCGGTTGGCCACGGGTTCTCTCCTTTTGGGTTAGTGCCTCAATCTCTGTAATGAAATCCTGCGTCTCTGAGCGCCTCCTCCATCTCGTCCAGATCAAGCTCTCCTCGTCCTTGCTTGACCTTGTCAAAGGCATTGAGTTCGCTGCTGGGCCGATCGTCTCGAACAGTCTCTTGGAGCTTGTTCAGGTATTCAGACAAGTTGAAGCCCTGGGCGGTTTCTGCAATCGTTCCCATGGCTGCATTGTTTGCCTGCTCCGCATTTTGTGTTTGTGCCTTCTCTGGAATTTCAATTCGGATAAACCTTCCTCGTTCCGTCTCGCTCCACTTGCGTAAAAACTGATATGCAATGCCCTCTTTCTCATCGCGCGGCTTTTTGGGTTCGTGTCGTTCATCTTCGGAAGAAGCAATGGCAATCCGATGCAGCTCGCGCCATTCAAAACGATGAAACCAAACATCCGGAACTGATGGCGAAAAGAAGAACCCACTCACACCGTTTTTCTTGCCTGCGGGTTGAATCCGTTTGGAAAAGGCTTCCGGCTCAACCGTCCAGCGTTCCGCTTGTTGCTCTTGCTCTCCGGATTGAATTACCAATCCCTGCTCTCCGCCGCCGCTGGCGCTCGTGCTCCGGTTGGTCACAATCA
>CAZFKB010000181.1:0-2326 GCA_964519785.1 uncultured Candidatus Obscuribacterales bacterium
TAATTACTGCCTGTCCATTTTTTCGTTTCTGGTTTGAAAAGACCTGAGACATTTGCTCCATGAAAGCAGTGTGATTGAGCAAAGCAGTAAGCCCGTCTCGGTAAAGAAGACTGCGCAAATATCTGGAGCGCTCCAAACGCGAAGCGACACAATTCAAAAGCAGTGCTGGAGCCACAGGCTTTATAAGATGATCATCACCACCTGCACGAGCACTTTCGATGCGTGCATCCAGTTGATTCTGAGTGGTCAGAAAAACAATCGGCAAAGTAGCATAACGCTCATCTTGCCTGATATAGCGTGCTAACTCAAAACCAGTCATACCAGATAGCATTACATCGAGCAAAACCAGGTCTGGTTGAAACTGTGACATAGCAGACTCGAACTGACGTGGGTCAGTACAGGTTTTTACCTGATAACCAGCCGATTCTAAGAATGCTCGAATAAATGCTGCTTGATCTGGATCGTCTTCAACCGACAAAATTTTTGCCGGCGACATTTTTTTGCGATCCAGAAGATACTTGATGCGTCTCGTTACCGACTTGTAATCGAGAGGCTTTTCGTAATATGAGTCGGCACCACAATGCATCGCCTTTACTTTATCGATAAATCCAGCTTGTTTACTTGCAATGATAATTGCAGGCTCATCACCTTTAGGCATCGAGCGAACCTGTTCGACAAATTCATAGCCATTTCCATCGGGAACTGGAACGGCGAGATTAATTACGCTGGGCATCTGTCTCAATATTTCTTGCATCGCTTGATTGAGAGTTTTTACATTTTTGACAGCAAGTCCCCACTCTTCGAAATTTTGTACGAGCGATTTAAAAGTACTTGCATCTTCGTCTATGAATAACGCGGTTTCTCTTTGAACTGGCTCCGGAGCCTGATTCATTTCGCTGCCATCTTTTGCATCGAGATTTTGAGTAACTCTTGTGCTTTCCAGTTCGCCCGAAGCAAAAAACACAGTCGAAAGCTCACTCACTAAAGAGCGTAATTTTTCGATTGTAGAAACTTCGACTGTTCTGTCCGAAGCAAGCATAGTCTCGCAGTATCGCTCAGCTTCTACTCCAAGGATGGACACTTGCTCGAAACCATACATGGTGCCAGATCCTGCCATCCAGTGAAAATTGCGACTGAGCTTTCTAAGTAATTCTTTGTCTTGTGGATTCTTGTGAATACCATCAAGCAATTCTAAAATCTCGGTCAATCGATCGGTCGAGCGTTTGATGTATTTGGCTTTTAAATTGTCAAACGTGTCTTGCCATGATTTCATCGAGTAAATTCGCCTCAGTTCGAGCTTTTCAAAATTTCTTGAACTTGCAAAGCCAGTGTAGTCGGGTCAAAAGGTTTGGTCAAAACGCCTCGTGCTCCCATGCGGCGCAATTTTTCGATTTCGGAAGTCATTGCTTTGGCTGTAAGAAAAATCACCGGAATGTCTCTTGTTGCGTCATTATCATGAAGCGCTTCCAGTGTGGCTGGGCCATCCATAAATGGCATCATCATATCGAGCAATATAACATCAGGTTTATTTGCCTCAGCAAGAGCAATACCCTGCTTGCCGCTATCTGCATCAATCACTTCAAAACCGCCAAGAATCGAAAGGCTCATCTTGGCTATTTCTCGTGTATCTTCTTCGTCGTCAATTATTAGGGCGCGCATTTGGTTTAGTCCTTTTTGACTTTGGATTGCTCGAGTATCTCTCTGATCTGGTCGCCGATAGTCATCGGGTCGAATGGTTTGGTCAAAACAGCTAAGGCGCCAAGCTCTTTCAACTCGGCAAATTCTTCAAACATTCCTTTTGTAGTGAGAAAAATCACTGGAATGTCCTGAATACTAGGATTTTTGCGCATATTTTTAAGCGTGTCTATGCCATTCATTTCAGGCATCATCAAATCGAGCAAGATTACATCAGGCTGTTCTTGTTCTGCACGTCTAATTCCCATCGAACCACAATTGGCTTCGACTACTTCAGCACCGCCTAAAAGACCAAGACAACTGGCAGTAATAGTTCTAAAATCTTCTTCGTCATCAATAATAAGTATCTTCATGAGCTGGCTCCAGAGCCGGCTTCAGCCTCTTGGACGTTCACAACGAGTGTCGAGTCTGTATGCATTGCCGGGATTTTAAACCAGAAAGTACTACCTTTCCCTTCTTCTGAATCTACCCCGATATGACCACCATGCTGCTCAACAATTCCTTTACAAATTGCAAGCCCAAGTCCGGTACCACCTTTCTTTTTAGAGTCCGATGCTTCCACTTGTTGAAAACGCTGGAATAACAATTTCTTGAAAGCCTCTGGCACACCGCGACCTTTGTCTATAACTTT
>CAZFKB010000181.1:2426-4702 GCA_964519785.1 uncultured Candidatus Obscuribacterales bacterium
GTGTTGGCAAATACCATATCGAGTTTTCCAGATTCGAGCTTTTCGATATCTAGAATGTCGTTAATGAGTCCAATCAGACGAAGTGTGTTGCGCTCAGCGATTGATACCACTTTTTGAGCCTGCTCAGGAAGTGCACCAAGTGCACCTACAGAAAGCAATGTCAGCGAGCCGCGAATAGACGTAAGCGGCGTACGCAATTCGTGACTGACAGTGGCGACGAATTCCTTTTTCAAGCGCTCGACTTCTTTGCGCTCAGATACATCCACTACGTTCACGATGAAACGCGCACCTTCGTGTGTATTCAATTCACTCAAAAGCACTTCGATTGGAAATTCTTCGCCGCGCTTAGTAAGACCTTCGTATTCTTTGATTTTGTTTGCTGCCTGGTCTGACAAAGTTTGCCAGAAAGTATCTGTGTCTTGAATTTTTGCTTCAGAATAAAATTTTGAATCAGCAAACAGACAAAGTACATGCCTGCCTTCAAGCTCGGCGGTAGTAAAACCAAATATTTTTTCAGCCTGAGGATTCATTGATTCGATGCGTCCGGAAGAATCGACTATCACAAGCCCTACAATCATATGATTCATGATTGAGCGTATACGTGATTCGCTTGCTTTGACTGCTTCTTCAGCGGTTTTGCGTTGGCTTATATCGTGAGCAACACAAAACATCGCTTTTTCTTTTTCTGACCAATACGCAGACCAACTCACGGTTGTTTCTGAACCATCTTTTTTGCGCACTCTATTTTCAAATTGTAAATCGCCTTCCTGAGCGCGTATAGCACGGACGGCTTTGATAGTTTCGCCAATGTCTTGAGGTGCAATTAATTCGATAAATCTTTTACCGACTATCTCCATCTGGGTATAGCCCCAGTTTTCAAAACAAGCCGGATTGACCGCAACAAATTTTCCATCAGTGTCGATTGAACAAATTACGTCTACCGCATTGTCTATAACTGCTCGTTCTTTTCTTGTAGCTTCAGTCAAAGCTTCAGCCATACTATGAAAAACACTGTCCAGATGCGAGATTTCATCATTGCCACCAACCAGAGGATTGAGTGGCTGCGATTGTGCAAGACGATAAGAGTTGTCTGTCAGTACATCCAAACGGTCTTTAACCGAACGCGCAAAAAACCACAAAAGCAAAAGAGCTATAACGATATTGGTTATGACACCACCAAAAATAAATACGAGCAGTATCGTTCTGGAACGGCTCTGCTTCTCAGGACTTTCGCGCTCGATTTTGCGCTCAGTTTCGGTTAATTGCTTCAATTCTTCTTGCAAATTGTCAGCAATATTGCGCATTTCTTTGTACATGTGGCGGGCACGAAAATGTGCGATATCAACCCTGTTACTGTCGATGGCGCTCTTAGTCTGATTGAGCATTTCGACACCATTCATGGTGATTTTTTTGATATTCTCGACCACGTCTTGTTGTCGTGGATTCTCTCCCACTATCGAACGCAATTCATCTAAATCTTCGGGAATTTGTTTTACGACTTTGTTGAATCGCTCGTCGAACAAAGCACTCTTTGTCACTGAGTATCCAACCAGTGCAACCCCTGCGTCATAAATCGATTTGGACAGAGTATTAGATTGAGAAATAATCGCTTTAGAGCGGACCTGTTGTTTAATTTCTTGTTCGGCACCCTGAACAAGCCCTGTTAGAACACAAATAAAGATCAGCTCGAACACAAGCGGGACGAGAACCAGTATCGCGCCTTTGTGAACAATTTTCAGGTTGAGGCGCTGAATCTGGTCAATTATAGAATTCATCGAATTCACTAAAGTCCAAGCTCTCCTTCAAGTACTACTGAGACAACTCTTTCAAAAACTGTCTTGTGTCATCGTCCATAAATACTTCTGTCTCACTTTTAGCTGGCTTGTAGCCTTGTGGACGATTGAAAAAACCACCAGGCACATTGAATGGTCTGCTGTTAAATGTATCAAGCGCTAGATGTGGACGGCCATCTTGCCCAAGATACGCAATGCGAACTGGAAAAAATTTAGTAGCCGGGAGTCCATATGTTTTAGAAAACATGTCGCTCAAAGTTGGCGACATCGTAATATCGTTAGCAAGCCAGCAGGCAGCTTGTCGAACTGCAGCAAGAGTTCTTTTACCTTTGGCTGCAGCAGCCTGAGGGTTATTGCTCATCACATACTTGGTGCAATTTAGACCGGCAATTTTTTCGACTTTGCCTTTTTGCCACCCGCCGTTTTGCAATTGAGCAGCTTGGCCTTTACCCATTTTGCTGAATTTATTTTGCCAGTCGCCAA
>CAZFKB010000182.1:0-4661 GCA_964519785.1 uncultured Candidatus Obscuribacterales bacterium
ATTTAAGTTGCCGGGGGCAACAAATTCAGCTTCAATTGGGGGAGACATTTGTATAGTACCACCATACAAACGTATGTCAATCCACATTTAACATTTTCGGACGCTCATTGCGGCAAAGGTCCGTAATATGGGCATTTCGAATTGGTTCATGTGCTTGACCCACGGGTATGAAGCAATTGATGGTGTGATTCTTCCTTCTATATATAAGGTCTGTGACTCAACAAACCGACTGGTTTTCAAGATACAAGTGGTGCGAACCTATCGCTCAAGGCGGTATGGGCGTCGTCTATCTGGCTGAAGACAAATTCTCAAACAACTCAAAATGCGTTATCAAGCAGTTGCGAAGCGACAGCGCATCGGACGAAGAAGCCGCCGAGTCGATGCGTCTATTCAGACGCGAATCTCAAATTTTAAAAGAGCTCGACCACGCAGGGATTGTTCGATTCTTCGACGACTTTGTATCTCCTGACGGCAAACTATTCCTCGTCATGGACTATATAGAAGGAAATAACCTCGAGACCATTCTGCAAAACTTTGGTCCTTTCTCTCAAGACGACGCCATAAAAGTAAGTATTCAAATTTGCGAAGTGCTCGAATATCTGCACGAGCGCACACCGCCAATTTTGTACCGCGACTTGAAGCCAAGCAACCTGATGCTCACACCCGATGGTCAGATTGTATTCATCGACTTTGGTATTGCACGTGTATTCATGGAAAAAGAGTCTGCCACACGTGTTGTGACCGCGGGCTATTCTCCACCCGAGCAATATTTCGGCAAGCCCGAGACGCGCTCCGACTTATACGCTCTTGGCACCACGATGTCGCACATCATAACTGGAATGCGCCCGCGTCCACTTATGACCTGTGTTCCAATAAAAGAGCTGCCAAACATGTTGCTTGACTTAAACACACTCATTACTGAACTAACATCGCACAGCCCTGAAGACAGACCTAGAAGCGCGCGCGTTGTGCGTCATAGACTGTATAGAATCTATCAGCAATTACACCCGGATTTTGAAATACCAGACGACGCATTTGTAGAAGCACCAGCAACTTACGAAGAGCAAAGCATCAGTAAAAAACTAAGAAAACTTGGTCTTGATGCAAAACACAATTCCGAAACACGCTTGCCGCAAGAAAAGGGTCCAGACTCACAAGTCTTTGATGATGACTCGATGCCAACCACTGTCAAAAAAATCTTCTCTGATGTCGGTCAACGATTGTCTTCAAGCAAAGTAAAATCGGTGCAGCCACCACCACAACAAGCAACTCAACCAGAGCGAAACCTGCGTCCCAAGCCAGGATCTAGAGCAGTAGAACCAGAGGAAAAACCAAGTATCTGGTCTAAAATTTTTGGAAAAAAAGACAAATAGACAAAGACAAATATGAGGTGTCTATGTTTCATAAAAGAATGGTATCCCTTGCTCTACTATTCACAACTCATTTCACATGTCTTGCTACGTTCGCTCAAGCCAATCTGACACCACGCCAGACTTACGAAAATTACTTGCAAGCTGAAGCAAAGCATGAAGACGTCAGTCAATACATGCTCGAACCAGTCGATCCGGTCAAAGCTGCTGAAGCAAAAAAGAAATTTGACGAATTGCCCGCAGAGCAGAAACTCGCTCTAGAAGGTCTGAAAAATGCTTTTGGTTCCATGATGCCAAAAGACCAGAAATACCTTTCTGAATCTGTGGATGGTGATAGCGCAAGACTATATTATGGACAAGGGATGGACAAAGAGGGATATTCTGAGATTGTCCTTGTAAAATCTCATGGTGCCTGGAAAATCAAAAGTACAACTTTTCATGTAAATTCCAAGCTGCAAGGCAAAATAGCAAACCTGAAATCTATTCACACCGCATATGGTGCTGTAAGACGTCAATTTCCACAAGTACAAGTGCATGGAAAAATAAATGGTGTCGAATTCAAACCCGTCAGAGTCAAACTGTGGGACCCAAATACTCTGGAGTTTAGCTATCCAGACAAAATATGTGCGGATAAAACAATAACCTTGTGGTTTCATTTTTTCAAAGGATCTCTAATAAACACCAGAATGAATCAAACAGAAGAACCTGAATTAACTTCTAACAAGGGGAAAATTTCTGTCTGGGTACAAGAGAATGGCAAAAAAACCAAAATGATCGACGCAGGCGAATTTGGCATCCAGCTTGCCTTGAGTCCTAAGAATGCTCAAGGTCTGGTTCCGGGTTACATCATTTTGCAGACTCAAGACCCTGGAACGTTTCTGGAAGGCTACTTTTACGCAAAGCAGTAAATGGTTTATTTAGCACAAACTTATCAAGCTCTTGTCCCTTTGTCTATTTAAACTGCTTGACTTTACTGAAAGTGGAGTATACTGAAAATAACGATTTTTTGGAGCTCATATGTTTACGGTGCAAATAATTCTTGAAAAAGATGAGGATAGCGGATTTGTTGCGCGTTGCCCTGCTTTTCCAGGATGTGTTTCGCAGGGTGAAACGGAAGATGAGGCTGCAACAAACTTATTAGATGCACTAGATCTATGGCTTAAGACGCAGCAATCGCGAACGCTTCAAGAATGGCAGTCAAACAATGAAGTCAACATCGCTGGACAGAGAGAGCTCAAATTCTCAACTGTATGCTCCCAGTAACATCAAGTCGTAAGGTTATCAAAGCATTTGAAAACGCCGGCTGGAAAAAAGACCGGCAAAGCGGCAGCCATGTTACCCTAATCAAACCTGGACACCCAGCCATTCTTACGGTTCCGCACCCATCAGACACTATCAAGCGTGGAACTTTGCGCTCGTTAATTCGGGATGCAGGAATTTCAGTTGAAGATTTTGTGAAACTTATGAAGTAATGAGTTAGATCACAAAAGCTTTAAAAAAGTGATGTATGCTGAACAAGTCTAGAAATTGATCGAAGATGAAAGGTTAGCAATGCGCATATTTAGTCTCATTCTGTCCGTTGGCATACTTACATTGAGCGCCTCAGCCAGTTTCGGCAAAGATGTTCACAAGCGCATGGGCGGCAACGTCAAAACTTACAAGACGACTAAGAAGAAAATTGCACGCTCTAAGCCTGTCGAAAAGAGAAAATATAAAGCCAAAGAAGTACAAGATTTTATGGATGGTAAGACAGACAAGCTGAACGGATACGATCAGTATTAGGTTCTTGCTTGTTGATTATTGAATTCTCGAAATTCGAGCCAAAAGTGTTCTTGCGGTTCGCTATCTAGTCTGACTGATGCGAATAATAACCTACTGTATTCAAAGGCGATACCTCAAGCGGTGCTACAGAATCGATTGAGCTTGGTTACATGTTTAATGGCACCACCAATGCAATACTTGGTGGCAGTGCCACAGCATCGGATGTGGTGACAGTAATTATTCAAGATGCTAGCCTTCCAAGCAATCCAACATTTAAGAACGCGTTCAGCCCTCAATAAATATTTCAGTTCGTCCATTCAAGCCAAACTGCTTTAGTCCCCTAATTTTAACTTTGATCTTACCGTCATATTGTTCGAAATTTAAATACAATTTTGCCTCACCTGTTGATGAAGATTTGCTGGTCGCTAAATCACAGCGACTAGATTCTTCGCCAAGAGCACATCCTCTAAGTTTTAAACACCAAAACAGCCCACTGTTTCGGACTTCAAATCCGAGTTCTGTAATCAAAGTCAGAAAGAGGCAAGGTCTTGCCAGTTCATGGCGAATTTCGCTAGCGCCAAATTTTTTCCTGTTGTAATTTTCTATATGTTAAATCACATCTTGACTTTGTCATCAAATTTGATTACACTTAAATCGTTGGAAGTTTTCAATCAAAATCTTTTATATGAGTTTGGAAAGCTCCATCCCGGCGCGCGCAAGCCGCTTTCAGTTTGGCTTGCTATTGTCGAATGCCGAGATTGGACAAATTTGATTGAACTCAAGCAAGACTTTCCCTCTTGTGATTACATACCTAAGTCTCGATATTGCTTCAACATCAAGGCAAACGCCTACAGATTGTTAGTTTCGATTTCATTCCAGCTTCAGCAAATCACGATCTTAGGCGTTTTTACCCATGCAGAGTACAGCAAGCTAGCACATTTTCGAAAGAGTAGAAAAACTAAATGAAGATAGACAAAAATTATTTGAAATGGATAGCTGAGTTTCCGATTGTGCCAATTGAAAATTGGACGCATCACAAAAAAGCTTTGAATGTAATATTAAAAATGAACGAATTAGATGGCGAATTAACGCCATCTGAGATTGCCTACGGCAAAGCACTAGGAATAATGATTTCTACTTTTGAATCATTTCAGCTGAACACTAAATTTGAGAAAGTTTCAGGGAAAGAAGTTTTGCATTTATTAATGGATCAGCATAATTTAAGTCAAACTCAAATTGCCGAATTGGTGGATATGCCAAGACAAAATATAAACTCGTTTTTGAAAGGCAATCGAGGCTTACCACGGTCTGCGCGAGAAAAGTTGGCAATTCGATTCAAATTAAAACCTGAACTCTTTGAATTGAAAAATAAAAAGGTAACAGCTTAATCTGCAATTTTCACACTGAAAACATCTTTATTACTTCTTCAGCGCTTTAAATCCAACCTGACGCTCGACCGAACCCTTACGCACAGCCTTTGTTTGCGCCACAGAAATTATTCGATTGAGCAACTCTGTATAAAACACTGGT
>CAZFKB010000183.1:0-4614 GCA_964519785.1 uncultured Candidatus Obscuribacterales bacterium
TTGTTACTGAGGCGACAGCAGGATCTGAAGAGCCTGATTTATTTAAAAAGACATCTGGATTCAGAAAAACAGCCGGACACAAGATTTACTATTTCAATCCCGATGATTTGCGCTCAACAAGAATCAATCCGATTGAGCATCTGAAAACATATGACGAAGCAAGCCATGTAGCGAATTTGATTATTCAAAATACCTCTGGCAAGAATTCCAGCGGCGACAAAATCTGGGAAGATTCAGAGCGGCAGTTGCTCAAGTCGCTGATTCTTCATGCGATGGGAGAGGGTGGAACACTTGGAGATATCCGAGCTTGGCTAAGGGAAGGACCGGATAAGCTTGGGATGTTACTTATGAACTCAACATACGAGCTTGCACAAAAGGAGTTCTGGGGATTTCACAAGAACAGTTCAGAAGGCTTTAGATTCGGCGTTATCTCTGGACTTATGCAAAGATTGAATCTGTGGGTTTCACCAAAAGTGGTGGCATTGACCGAGAAAACTGATCTAGATATTAATGAACTTCCAAACGAGCTGTTTACTTTCTATTTTGCAGTTCCTGCTCAAAAGACAGAGTTGAAGCCGTTATCTGCATTGATTTTCAATTTTATTTTAGATCTTGCCCTTCAAAAGAAATTCAAATATCCGCTCAATTTGTTTCTTGATGAGTTCACTAACTATGGCTATATCCCTGGAATTGCAGAGAAGATGACCATTATTCGTCACCGGAATATTCCAGCGATGTTGGGGTTTCAGGACTGGGTTCAGCTTAGAAAAGTATATGGAGATGATGATGCGACTCTCTTGTTCAGCCAGCCTGGAACAAGATTTGTGTTTCGCCCAAGAGATAATACGACTGCTAAGAAAGTTAGTGATGCTCTTGGAACAAAGACTATTTCTGAGCGAAAGGTCACGAGCTCGGGAAGTATAAGTGAGCGAGAATTTGGAAGAAAGCTCATGAGTCCAGATGAAGTGACAGCTTTAAAGCCAGGGCATGCAATTGTATTTACACCATCTACAGATCCTATTTTGCTCAAGACTTTTACCTGGCAAAATTACCAGCATGCAACTTCATACGATCCGCCGCAATTACCGAAGATTGAAGTCGATGAGAAATTAAAAGAGCGCTGCCTTGATGCAGCGTCTACTCCAGAGTGGCAAGAGAAGCCACAATCGAAAGCGCCAGTCGCTACAAAAAACACCTCTAAACCAAAGTGCGATCGAAACAGATACAGTGAGCCAAAGAATACTGAGCGCAAGAAGAAATCGAAAGAAAATTCTGAGCACGAAGAGGAAGAGAGAGAATTTGAGAAATCAACTCCGTCTAGATTTGATATGCCGGGAGATATCTAGAAATGATTTTCCTTGGGCTAGTAGTTGGATTTCTTGCTTTTAGTTTAGTGGGAACACTTGTCTATCACGCTATTCCAAGTAACGCAGGAGCATGCTGGATACCAGCTGCAATAGGCTTTGTCTGGGGAGCATGGCCGTTTTTTCACAAGGCTAGTGTTAAAGCTCATAATCTTTTGCATCCGGCTCCAATGCGCTTTTCGATAAACATGCAGTCAGCATTTTCGAAAGTCAGAGAGCTTTTGTCAGTGCTCAGCTACAAATATGGTGATAAGTGGAACGTGGTTCTTGCCGATACAAATACAGGCAGAATAGTAGCTGAACTGCGATGGTCTGATGAAGAAATGCGCATGGAAACTGATGGGAGAGGACAGCCGCATTCAAGAAATATTCGGGTCCAGAGATATCTGAAGCTTGAATTGCAACTAAAACCAATTGATTCGACCGACACTGTTTTAAGCATGGACTTTGAATCAAGGATTGAGGGGTTTAACAAGATGGCATGCGATGAAATCATTAATGGTTTGATGCAAGAAATTACCAGCTCGCTTGGTCCTGGACAAGAAGTAGGACAGTCTTTGTCAGAGAAAATTCCAGCGCCGCCCTGGTGGTTGATATCGCTCACTGCACTTTCTTTGATGTTGCTTTTCTTTGATGTAAACAAAGCGGTCTGGGGTCCATAATGCCGACAAGAGAAGAGCTACAAGATGCTTATTCGGCATTCAGACTGCCTGTTGGCAGTGATTGGCGGACTATCAAAAAGAGATACAAGTTACTTGTAAAAGCCTGGCACCCAGATAAGCAGGGTGGCGGAGTGAAAGAAGAAGTAGAGCAGGAGCTGAAAGAATATAACAATTTCTACAATGATGTTTTCAAAAAGCATTTTGAATCAGAACATTCTGACGGTCTAGATTGTGTCTGTCAGCCGGTTCAGGATGTTCGTCAAGAATCAGCACAAGAGCAATTCCAGGAAGCAGAAAATCAAACTCAGTATTCTGAATCAGCTGAACAAATTGATCCCGAGGTCGAAGCACTTTCTCAGAAAAGACGATGGCAGGCTGCAGGTCTTTGCGCAATTGTTTTTATTGCAATACTTGCTTACGGATTTATTGGAAGCAAAATTAAGTCTATTGTGCCAGTACAGAAAGCTGTTGTTCAAAATGTGCAATCTGAACAATCTTCTACCCATCCTCCTACCGCTAATGATAAAGATTGGCGAGCACCATATCAGAGTATTTCGACTCCTATAACTCAGCAGCAACTGCAATTACGACCTTCTCAAACTAATCGAAACACTGATGAAATAAGACGAGAAATAGTTTCGAAAGAAACTAAAATACAAATGCTTCAACAGGATATCGATACTCTAAAGGCTCAGATAAAAGTTGCTCAACCGGCTACCGCTGGAATGTTGTACAGAGATCTTGGAAGCAAGGAAGCCGAGATTCAGAGCTTAAGGCAATCAGTTTTCAATTTGCGTCATAGCATTGGTGAAAATTGATGTCTAAAAAACTCTTTGTAAGAAGAAAAAAAGCTCCTGTTCCAATTGAAGAGGTTGTTGAACCAGGACGTATTGATTCAATTTCATTCTTGAAGGCATACCCTGAAGCTGCAGCAATGTGGCTCTATTCAAAAAACTGCGGATTCGGTCCTGAAGATTTTGGACAGGGATCCAATGTAATTGCCTGGTTCAAATGCCCAAATGGTTCTGACCACATTTTCAAAGTTTCTATTTATACAGTCAGTCGAGCATTTAAAACTAACAGTTTTGCAGGCGGCTGCGGTTTTTGCAGGGGACTGAAAGTTTCAAAAACAAACAATCTAGCTGCAAGATTTCCCGACATCGCAAAAGAGTGGCTGACAGAAAAGAATGGAGCACCCCCAAGCTCCGTTTCATTTGGATCTCAGAAAGAAGTCTGGTGGAGATGCAAATTTGGACACGTATGGAAAGCATCAGTGGCGAATAGGACGACCAACGACAGTGGATGTTCTATTTGCAACAGGGGCGCCCCTACTGACTTGAGAGAATACCCTGAAGTTTTAAAAGAGTTTGATAGAGCAAAGAATAAAAGCATCAATCCTTATTCTTTACCGGTTGGTCTTAAAGTCTGGTGGAAATGTTCTAAAGACAGTTCACACGCTTGGAAATCGGGCTTCTATCGCACTGACAAAGGTATCCGTTGTCCTTATTGCGCAAACAAAAAAGCTTCTAAATCAAATAACTTGAGAAAAACTCATCCACATTTAGCCAAGCAGTGGGACAAGCTCGAAAATGACCGGGGACCAGATGAAGTTACAGAGGGCAATAGTTATAGAGCGTCTTGGATTTGTAAGAAAGGTCCAGATCATAAGTGGCAAGCAAAAGTAATCGATAGAGTGCTCTATGAGACAGGTTGTCCGTTCTGTAGTTTCAGAAAAACATCTGTGACGAATGTTATTTCAGCAATTGCACCACATTTGGTTCCTGAATGGCACAAAACCCGAAATGGAAAATCTACACCTCTGAAAGAAAGAGCCCATTCTCGAATTAAGCGATGGTGGAAATGTACTCAGTGTTCATACATATGGCAAGCTGATCCGTATCGGCGAGTTGTATTGAAAAGCGGCTGTCAAAGATGTTCTCGATTAGCCGGAGTTGCAAGAATGATGAAAGCCAGAGGTTACAAGAATTGGAAATTTTAAGATGAGAAGCAAGAAGGAGCTAGAGTTGTGTTAGATTTAAATGAATTCCTCGCCCTGTCAAATATTCCTCCTCATACTTCAAGAGAGTGGCTTGAAGGGGCTGAAATGGCGGTCGATTTCATTATCCGCCAAGCAGATTCCGATGAAATAATTTTATATTCTTGTCTTGAACATTTGTGGATACTTTCCGCATTGGCACCACTAGCTAAGCTGCAAGACTGTAATTTAGATAAACTTCAGGCTGTGCATTTTGACGCCTACTCATCATGCGGCATTGAATACACGCCGGGCGGTGATGGTGCCGCTTATGTAGGGAAACCTTTCGAAGGTTCTGAGCTCTTTGAAAATGGTGAGCAACTTGTATTTAGACGTGAATTCTATGGAGTTGAGAGAACTACACGTTCGGAGATTTCACAACAACTCATTCAGACCTATGGCAACGATTCGCGTAAAAATGGGCCATTTTGCTCCTGAAAACGAGGCAAAGCTTTGAATTAGCTGGCGTTAGCGAACTTTTTGTTCTTTAAGCCAAGTTCGTAAGTTGGAAAAGGCTGGCCTCGGTCCATATTTAGAACGTAATCACCAAAAC
>CAZFKB010000184.1:0-2596 GCA_964519785.1 uncultured Candidatus Obscuribacterales bacterium
AAGCATTCAATTAATAGTAAATGTGCCACCTTATATTAAGTCCGAGACACTCACTTGTCAAGAACATTAATTCAGGCGCCGGTTTGTTTTTGCAGCCTGTCGAGAACAACTTGGGTACTAATCGCTTTCATACACTCGCCACTTCCTTCGCCCGAATTTTGATGGCAAGCCTTTTCATAAAGACATTTGCAGCTATCGCTCATATCAATTGCGTCTTTTCGGCAATCGTAGGGACCGTATCGACTTGCTTGAGTAGGTCCATACATACCTAACACCGGCGTGCCCACTGCTGTTGCAATATGAGCTGGACCTGTATCTGCCGAAACAACTATTTTGCAAAGCTTGAGCACATAAGCAGTTTGAGCCAGACTTAGTTTGCCGCATAGATTTATGCAGGACGGAAACTTGTTGGAGAGATTCAATCCTAAATCTACTTCTTCTGGTCCACCAACGAGCACTGGAACAAAGTGACCTGACGAAAGAATAAATTCAATGAGCTCAATCCAATTCTTTTCTGGCCAAGCTCTGTTGGGACGAAGTTTGCCAACACCAGGTACGATGCCAATCAAATTTTCTTTTCTGCCTTTTAAGAGCACCACATCTGGTGATAAAGAAGATTGAGGAAATTTTTCAAGGTCGAGTGTTGGAAAAAGCCTCTCTGGCAGTTGAGGACATAGAGGTCGAATAGCATCCAGAAAGTTATCCACCATATGACCAAAAGCTATATCGTCCTTTTTTTTCTTGGTCATCCTGAGCGCTCTTCCCGCACCAAAAGCAGATAAAACGCTTCCGCGCAGGGACGAAGAAAGGTCAATAAACAAATCGCATTTGGTGCCTTTCAACTGTGTCAGCAATCGAAAGACATTCTCTTTTTTGAAATCGAGAAACTGATCGATATATGGACACATATCGAGGATAAGCGGTCGCAGACTTGAATGTGACCAATAAGTAATCTTTGCGTCTGGAAAATAATTCTTCAGCACCATAGCCACTGGAGAAGCCATCATAGAATCGCCAATGGCTGCAGGATGAAAAATTACTATATGTTGAGGGCTTCTCATCGCTCGATTTTGCCCTATTATTAAAGGGTATGCATGAAGAAAATTATTACGTTTTAGGTTGGCCTCAGCCATCGGGGAAAGTTGCTATTTTATGCCGTTCCAAGGGTGCAAATCCAGGACCTGCATTTTGCTGGACTAAGCGCGAAGCTATCCAGTTACGCACCCGACTCGCCAACGACAAGCGCGGAGAGGGCAATCCCTCTGCCCGTCGAATTATTCGCCAATTACTGGTGTTTCGCTTTTTGAGCAAACAGCCTTTGCATTGGCGCCCAGGTGACCTTTGGGTCTATGCAGATTCCCCAGCTCTAGAGCCTGTCGAAGCCAGATACACATCGCCAGCGTATTAATTGGGCTGTTAGTTTTTAAACTTTTATCAATAGAGAACGCTGCTTAAAGGTTCTTATATAACTCTCATATGCAGAGTCTATCCACTTTGACATAGAAAGTGAATTTGAGCCGCGCACAGTCGACTTCTCCAGCAGCTTGCACAGAGAGTCTAAATCGTTCTGGACCAGAAACCCATCCAGATCCACGTAATAACTACTCTTTTCGTCGTTAATCAAGAATTGCACGCAAGGCGAATCGACAAAACAGAGTTCTCGACGTAAAGCCGCTTCGCAGATAAGTGCCGCTGCTTCACTCCAGAGCATTGTATCTTTGAAGCTTTCACGATTCAGTGGGACTTCGCCATACAGTCGCTTAAGACACGGATTAGCCAAATGATAGAGCTGGTGACACAAGTCCAGAAGAGTCTCTTCAATATTCAAATTCGAATCGAGTTGGAGCAAATTCTGACTGGCACAAAATTCTTTGTGCTCAGGCGAATTCTTCCATTCGACTGATACTAAATTGAGAAATGGATAGTCTTTGACAGCAGTCAATATTTTGCACAAAGTCTCAGACAGACTCGACAGCTGAGCCAGGACTTCAGCTGCCTGGGCAAAAGAAGTGATATTGCCGATGTTATGTATAAAACCAGCTGAATGTATGAGCTCAAACTTGTCTACGTTTGCCATACCTTCGCTGAAAGAGACAAATTCCTGAGACGCAAGCGGAATTGCGCAGGCGGAAGTCATCGAATCATAAATTAGCTCGAATTTATCAACAGACGCCATTCCCTCTGAAAAAGAAACAAAAGCGTCCGGATTGCTTGCCACTGCCTGTTTTAGCATTTTGGCTTGTTTGCTTGAATTTATCCGGCTTGAATCGAAGAGGTCTTCATCCTCTTCTTCCTTGGATTTTCTGTCCTCTTGCCGCGAGCTAATAAACTTAACTCCCAAAGTTAAACTGTAAAAGTCGTCTGCCAATAGGCTATTCTTAACCTCTACTTTACCAAAGAATTGATATTCAAAAGAGAATGTCATCACCTAAAAAAGGAGCTTAAGAAGGCTTCTGCCCTCTTAAGAATAACTAATGTCTGTGGACACAATAATCGCCGTCATTGCTGTTGCTCTGGCACTTGGATTCGATTTTGTTAACGGCTTCCACGACACTGCAAACGCAGTTGCGACAGTTATTTATACAAAGGCTCTAAG
>CAZFKB010000184.1:2696-4549 GCA_964519785.1 uncultured Candidatus Obscuribacterales bacterium
CTCTGGGTAATGCTCTCAGCTGCCACAGCAATTGGACTGGGAACAGTAATTGGCGGTTGGAAAGTTATAAGGACTGTCGGGACTAAAATAAGCAAAGAAAAATTGACCCATTCTCAGGGCTTTGGCGCGTCGATGGCAACGGCATTAATCATCATGATTGCCTCGCACATCGGTGCACCAATTAGCACCACGCACACTCTGAGCTCGGCAGTAGCAGGCGGAACTATTCCGTCTTATGGGCGGGAAAAATTGAACCCTAAAACTTTGAAACTGATAGTATTAGCGTGGGTGCTGACCTTTCCTGTAGCCTTCGCTCTTTCAGCTGGATGCTATTTACTTTTGAAATTAGTTTGGCATGGTTAATAGCGCTTAAAATCCTGGAGAGAATCTAAAGTATGAAACTTGTAGTTGCATTTACCAGCCCCAAAAGAAGTGCCAAAGTTTTAGCGATGGCGGAAAAACAAGCCCGCGCTCTCAATGCCGAGCTGGTTTTGCTGCGGATTATGCCCGATCCTGAAAAAGTAGGAGTAGTGGCACAATTGGTGGCATCCGAACGCCCCAATTTGAAAGCCAACAAATTAGTCGATCGTGTAATTGCCGATTTAAAGAGCCGCGGTATAAATGCCTCAGGTGAGATTCGTACTGGCGAGGTAGCAAAAGACTTACTTAGCGTCTCAAGAGAACTTGGTGCCGACTTGCTTTTTCTTGGCACAATCGATCCTAAAAGAAGAACATTTTTTCAAAAGTTAAATCCTATCGTAAGTTATCTGATTAATAACTCCGAAATTCCGCTATGCATCGTTCCTGGCGAAGTGGAAGATATTAGCGATAGCGATGTTGATACTTCGGACGAATTAGCCGCAGAATAGTCACTTCAAAAGCGAATTCACGTTAAAGAAATCAGGTAAATCGTGCATGCTATGAGTTACTGACATAGGTGGCAAACACTCAATAATTTTTTGTCCATAAGCTTTCTCTGTCAGCCTGGGGTCTAAGATTGCTACCACTCCGCGATCTGTTTGAGTACGAATCAATCTTCCAACACCTTGTTTCAACCTTGTAATTGCATACGGCAAGGCAAGATCTCCAAACCAATTTTTCTCACCGCCTTCTTTCAGTCTTTCGCAGCGAGCCTCGTAAATTGGGTCGTCTGGAGCTTGAAACGGGATTCTATCTATGACGACAAGACTCAGCTGATCGCCATCCACTGAAACACCTTCCCAGAAAGATGAAGTTCCAAACAGCACTGCATTTGGTGTCACTTTGAACCATTCCAGTAATTTGTTGCGAGGCATTTCTCCTTGCCTTCTCGCTTCGTATGGAAGCCGTTTTGATATGATTTCAAAAGCTCTGAAAAGAGCACTACGACTGGTGAAAAGAATAAAAGCCCGTCCATGGCTCAATTCAATCAGCTCTTCGATTACTCGACTTGCTTCGCTTATATAGCCTGCATCATTTGGGTTTGGAAGATTGTACGATTTTCGTCCCGGCAAAAAGAGCATCGACTGGTGCTTGTAATCAAAAGGCGACTGAAACTTGTCTTGGACTACAGGACCAATGACGCCAACTGAAGATTTAAAATAGTCGAAGGGATCTTCTCCTGCAGTCGCAAGAGTGGCAGACATACACACAGTTGAGTGCAGACCTGTTTTTGCGAAGAGATTATCTGCAATGAAACCAGATACGTCTAAAGGCGAAGCCGTAACTGAAAAATTTTCATGATTTGGGTTGGTCGATTGCTCGACATATATAACCCAGTTGGAATCAGGCGTTTTGAGCAGGTCCAAACATTTTATATATCTGTCGATAGTTGAAATTATCGCTTTTGCCTTCAATTTCAATTTTTCTCTAGC
>CAZFKB010000185.1:0-4470 GCA_964519785.1 uncultured Candidatus Obscuribacterales bacterium
TAATTGGAGGAGCGTATTTTGCTCTGGTGGCTGTCACTCAATTACGACAATTGCCAAGTGAAATTTGCGGATCTCTTGATTATTTGTACGCTATAACCCTGGCATTCCTTGATATGGGAACGACCAGCGGCATAGCCGGGCTCTTGGTTTTATCAATTTACGAAAAACTAGTACCTGTGTTTGCAAAGGTTAGAGGCAAATCGAAAAGGGAATAGCTTTCTTAGATGAAATTACATCATTAATTTGTCAGTCATAAGGCTCAAATGGAGAAGTGGAGCCTCATTTTTATTTGATTAGAATACGAGGATATTTAATGAAATCACCTATTCAAGTCGTATTTAGAAATGTCGGACGCAGCGACAGAGTTGAACAAGCAATTAGAGAAAAAGCGGAGAAGCTGGAGAAAATTCATGACCGCATCACGGCTTGTCGCGTCACAATCGAGATGCCACATAAACATCATACAAAAGGTAATACATTCGAAGTCAGTTTAAATCTCAGTGTTCCTGAAAAAGACATTGTAGTAAAACGCACATCATCAGAAGCTCAAACCAATGGTGATGAAGGAATGATGAGCACCGTCCGTGATGCCTTCGATGCTGCCAAAAGACAGCTCGAAGAACATACACGCAAACGCAGAGGCGAGACCAAAAGTCACGAAGCTCCACCTTCAGCGCGAATCACTCAATTATTTCAAGAACAAGGTTATGGTTTTCTTGAAACCGTGGATGGAAGAGAAATCTATTTCCATTCCAATGCGCTTGTAGATCATAACTTCGACGATTTGCGCTTAGGCTCCGAAGTCGTCTATACCGAACAACAAGGTGTGGACGGACCTCAAGCAAGCACCGTTCGTTTGAGAGTGTAACAACTAATCCAAAACTAAATCAATCTAAAATGCTGTCGGGGTTGGGAACTACTCCGGCAGCAATCTTTTTGACATGATCCAGTACTTCTTCTTCATGGCGAAAAGCCATTTGACGCCCGGCATTAACCAAAATAGAAAACAGGAGCAACGCCGCCACCAGAAAAAGCCACACTTCAGAACTTCCAAAAGTATTGAAGAAAAACGTTTTTATTACAATAAAAGTACCAATCAAACCGGCAAGAACATATGCAGAATATTTACCGACTATCACAGCTGGAGAATCGATTAAGCGGACCTCTACTTTAGTTCTGGATTTATTGCCAATTTTAATTTCACTAACTCGGCCTTGTAATTCGCGTACATAATGTCCCGGCATTCCAAAGACCTTTTTTTTCAACGAAAAATGCTGCCCTATAACGAAGCCCTTAAAAGTTTTGCCTCCTGGTGTTTCCCCAGCTTCAAGCACGTTTGAAGGAAGATCGGCAGTCTGTTTTATTTGCTCGAGAAAATCAGTAGTCGACATGCAAGCTTCGAAAGTATGGGTGTATTTCGCACCCAAATAATCAAGCAAAAATAGATTATCGGTTTTAGCTTCTGGCATTCAAAATGAATACCCTTTTTAGACTAAGGTCAAACAGTAACTTTGTTTCTTCTGCCGCCAGCTAGTTCTAACAAAAACTGCTCAATTTGCGCTTCTTGACGCTTGCCTTCAGCTAACATTAGCTGTGCGATATAGAAGCTGAACATAACAATTAGAAAAAGCATCACAAAATCGTCATAGCCACCAGGTGCGATACCATGCATCAATGCTGCTCCCACCTTTGTTATACAAAGTGTCATTATGCAAGCAAACCATAAACAAAAAATGATTCGAGCCATGCCGCTCATTTCCATGCGATATTGAATGAGACAGCCGCCATCCATTGGAATGACCCGTCCGTGCATGGTTCTTACAAATGGATTGACCACGCTTGAATAGGTCAATCTAAAATTGTGATGGCTGACTGTGCCTTTGAATCGTTTACATACGAGATTCGAATCAAGGCGCAGTGACGCAGAGTCAGTCACGCGCGCAAGCAGGGCTAAAATTTCCCATGCTACGCGTTGCGATTTTAGCTGAACTAAATCAGTCGCATGATTTTGCTCATGCAATACGCCCGATGCGGGACGCTGTGAAGTCAGTGCTGACATGGATTCCCAGACTCCATACCTACCACTTGACAATTTAACATTTAAATCAAAATATGCAAGCTTTTACTAAGCAAATATAATAAATGGCTGGCATTAAAAATAGAGAAACCCCAAGAACAACAAGTTTCTGCAAATTGTTTGCCCATCAATAAAAAAATGCGTTTTTCTTCCCAACCTTTTGTTGCCCGATTTTTATTGCGGAGGGAATTACAGCTTCTTTTCCTTTATTTCTTTCGCTTGCAAGAACTTATCTATTTTTTCCTGCACTTCTTGTTGTGCTTTTTCTTTTGCTTTCATTCTAGAGGAATTTCCAAGATAAAAATCAAGAATGTCCTGAACTGCTTCTTCAGCTGTTAGCCAATAATTTGTAAAATCTCCTGGACCTGGGACAGGAACGCCTTCTTGACCCATAACAATCCACTTCCCATCTCTAAAAAATAAAGTGATATCCGGTGCATCCATTTCGACTTCATCGACGGCCGTTCTAAAGTTCTTAATTGAATTACCGAGAGTTGAAATCGGTTTTCCAACTATAACTCCATGTGCCAAACTATGGCTTTCAGGATAGGGTTCTGAGACAAATAAACCAGCTTTTTCGAGCTTATTCTTCAACTCCAAAGTTAGGGTTTTTCCGGCCATTTTTACCTCATATTATTTTTTTCGCTTGTAGACCGCATGACGGGTCCAAATATCCATAAAATCCGTTACAAGCATTTCGTATCTCGTTCCTTCCCAGGGATCCCTAACCATTAATTGACCTAGCTGATTGATTCCATCGATAACGACTGAGTGAGGTAATGAGCCATTTCTTTGGATGAGCGTGGCACCCCAAGGTCCGTTTTCCGAAATTTCACCTAAACTTTTAAATGTCCTTTTTTCAGAAGTCCAATTAGGTCCTAATATGTTTGCAAGTCGATTGATAAAGGCTAGCTCACCGATCTCATTAAGAATTTCGTTTTCACGCAGTATACCTCCACTTAGCATTTCTCCTACAGCCGAAGTACAAGAAAGATCATGAGACTGTCTGACCACATCGTCAGAAAAGCGTTCGTTAATCACTGGCCATTTATAAGGTGTTCTGGTCGAGCCTTTTACGCATAGCCTGCCGTCTCTGATTTCTCCTATTCAACTCATCAAAGACTTCGTATCGCTTCGAATATCGTCGGCCGCGTCTCGAGGGATTTTGACCTTAATTCCAAGTCCCGTGTCGCCGGCTGGAGTGAGCAGTTCTTTGACTGTATCGTCGAGCGCCAGAATTATTTTCTTTCCACCGTTTTTTGCTTCGCTTGCCACTTCTGCAAGATCAGAGGCAATGGTGTCGACTAGTTCAGTAAACTTGCCTGTTCTATTTATGTTGTTTGCAGAAGCCATTCCAAGTACGCCATCAATACTCAATTGAGTAATTAAATTTGCTTTGATGCGCTCTTGTTCCCTTGGTGGCAAAGCGCTCCATCGTTGATTAAGCAGCGTTCCTAAAATTTGAACGTCGCAAAACGGCTTGCCATAATCACCTTCGAATCCAATGTTGTACAGATAATTATCTGCGGTCCAGAAAAGTTTGATGCCGCTTGCAATTGTTCTGGCAAAAGCTTTGTTGAAATCAGATGCTGACTTTTCGATTTTTTCGGGATCGTTCAAAATCAGTAAAGCTGCAAAATCAGCTACTTTAGCTAGCCCGATAAACACCTCGCCAATCCCTTCCACGGTGCCGATTAATTGACCCCAGGTGCGCTCTTGCTCTTCAAATCGGTATTGATCGATACCAGCTTGAAGTCCCGAACCAATTATTCTTATCTGGTCCTCAACCGATAATTGAGCAATCCTTCGTCCGACTTCTATCGAGCAAGCCGAGTCATTGATGAAATGTGTATATTCGATGCCACTCTCTAAACGAATTTGTCTGTTATGGTCCAACTGAGACTTTATTTCTGGAGACAATTCGGCTGCTTGTGCCCGCGAGATTTCTCTATATTCTTCCTTTTGTTTGCCTGAAGGAAGACCTTCTATCCAGTTTCGAAACAGCGAGATGACCTTGGCGACAGGATTTACCTTAGCTTCGATTGCAAGCAAAGTACTTGTGTCCATGTTTTCCGGTTGGTCGTTTACCGGTTTTGGCTTAGAGCGCTCGGCAAGGATTTTTTCTTGTCCTTTTTCGTCGATTGCCACAATCTGAATACTTTCGTGAGCATCCCACCCGCCGAGCCGGAGTGAAGATTCAAGTTGGCCGATTGAAATGCCTTGATGTCTTTAGCACCAGCCAGTTTGGCTGCTTGAATATCTTGTACGTGCTCAAAATATTCGACATTGCTATTTACTAGACGTTCACTTTCTTCAGGGCTTTCGCTAGATTTAGTCATGCTTATTACCACCGAGATAATTATTTTATACCCTGGTGAAAATCAGAATCGAAT
>CAZFKB010000186.1:0-4343 GCA_964519785.1 uncultured Candidatus Obscuribacterales bacterium
ATCGATATTGAAATGGCGTTGCTGTTCGCCTGCATTGTCAGTTTCGTCTTGTTCTTGCAAACTTGCTCCTGCCATTACTGTTTTGATATTGTCTTGCGACAAGGTGCCGGTTAAAGCCTCTTTTATAATTTCACCGTGAGTTGTCGCGTCAAAGCATGATGCAGGTGTCTGGCATAAGCTTAAAAACAAGGACAGGGTCAGGATTTTAAGAGTTTTCATGAGATAGTCAAATATAGCTCCAATATCTTTGAAATATCCTACCCCTTTTCATATTTTCATTCCTTATAATGCCTTTTGCCATTAACTAGATGCGAGAATTACAAGACTGTCGCATAGGATTTAGAAAATGCTTGAAATCGCACCCGATCATGGCTTGGATAATCTCACTTTTGTTGCTTTCGACGTAGAAACTACCGGACTTTCGCCGATTTCTAATGCTCTGGTCGAGCTTTCTGGAGTCAAATTCAATCTAAAAGACGATACGACTGAGACCTTTTCGACCCTCATTAATCCGCTTTGCGAAATCACACCGCAGCTTACTTCCATTCATGGCATCAGCAATGAAATGGTAGCTGATAGCCCCACTTACCACACAGCCGTTCCTGCATTTCTTGAATGGGCTGGAGATTCTGTCTTTATTGCCCATAACGCTTCTTTCGACGTTGAATTCATTAGAGTCAATGTGTCTAAATTGGGAAGGGCATGCCCTTCTAATTTTGTTATCGATACGCTTGTGCTTTCGCGTGAACTATTGCCTGATTCTCCCCGCCATCAGTTAAAGACAGTAGTAGATTATCTCGGACTGCCCCCAGGCGACTATCACAGAGCACTGTCTGACAGCTTCCATGTGCGCGGTATATTTATGAAACTGATGGAACAAGCCAATTACAGACAATGGCAAAACTTGCTTGCGCTGGGCAGTGTTTCTGGATTCAGTCATGACCGCTTCAAAGAAGAGGTTCACGCTTCGATGCCAGAGGCTGTGCGCCAAATCATGGCGAGCATTGAAATTGCAATCACCGAAAAGATTAACGTCAACATCACGTATAATGGGGCGTTCAGAAGCAAACGCACTGTCCAGCCGGTATCTTTGATTCACAGCAGAGGAAATTTTTATCTCAATGCCTTCTGTCAGAAAGCCCAGGCTGAGCGGATTTTCAGAGTCGATAAAATTGAGGCTTTGAAAACTGTGAAAGCAAAGGCGAAAGCGACACTTTCTGTGTAGGATCTTATGAGCTCGATTAAAAGAAAATTTGCATTAGCACTGGCAGTCTCAATTTGCTCAACTGTCAGTTTTTCTGATGCTTTTGCCCTTCCAAAATTCGAGAAAGCGTTCACTTCTATTTTTCCAAAAGAGAAAAAGCCCGACCCGAACGCTGAAAAAATGCAGGCTCAGCCTGAATTTTCAGAAGAAAAAGCTAAGTCTATTGCAAAGCATAGCGACCTTGGCGACATGTTTTTCAAACGTCGCGACTTTACAAACGCCATGCTTGAATATCAAATCGTCACCAAAGGCGATCCTAACAATTACAAAGCCCACTTTATGTTAGGCAAAATATTGATGGCTATGTCTGACTATGAAGAAGCTCTCAAAGAGTTCAATATAGTCGTGCAAGTAAGACCGGCATCAGGCGACGGGCACTTCATGAAAGCAGAAGCGCATCGCATGTTATCGCAATTTGATTCGGCTCAGCAAGAGTATCAAACCGCGCTCAAAACCGACTCGCGCAATGCGCTTGCAATGAGCTATTTAGGTGAATGTTATCGCAATAGCGGTAATCCTAGAATTGCCATTTCTGTTTTAAAAGATGCTATTAAACTGGACCCGAATCTGGTAGTACCACATGTGATACTGGCAAAAGTGTATCTGGCGACCAGGCTTCCGGAACCTGCAGTTGAGCAATTCGAAATTGCAGTTGATTTGAATACCAAAGACGCTATTACAAGAACTCAGTACGGTGCGGCGTTGTGCGAGCTTTCTAAATTCGACAAAGCAGAAGCTCAATTACGCAAAGCCATAGAAATCGATCCAAATTATGCCGAAGCGCATATTCGTTTGTCGTACTGTCTTGCTAAAAGACGCAAACTACCCGATGCTTTAGAAGAGGCTCGCCTGGCAGTTGCTCTTGCTCCAAACAGTGCTGATACCCACTCTAATCTTGCCTGGGTTTATAGTGAAAATGGTGATCATACATCGTCTGTAATGCAGTACAAACTGGCATCGCAAATTGATCCAAAGAATACCAAGTTGCGTCGTGCACTAGGATTGTCTTTGCGCGACCAGGGCGACATCGATGGTGCGATAGCCGAATTGCTATATGTGACTCGTCAAAATCCGCATGACGACGAAATTTTGCTTGCGCTTAACGAGTTGATGCAAAAACGCAAAAAACAATGATCTCCAAAAAAATCTGTCTAGCATTTTCAGTTTTTCTTCTGGTCAACTCTCAAGGACTGGCAAGTCTGGCTCAGGAAGATAATTATCCTCATATTACAACTCTCGAGCAGCAGATACTTGGACAAACTCATACCGGCGACGACCTTGCAACACGCTTGGGGCGGATGGAATCCAAGGCGTTTGGTAAAGCTTCTACAAGCAATGACTTGAGTCAGCGAACAGACGACTTAGAAGACTACTCGCAAAAGAAACTGCATAACAAGCCATTTGATGCAGACAACGATTCAGACGCCGACTCTGTATCCAGCAATCCGCCTACACAATACGGATCACCCGCTCAAGATAATTTGGCTGGTCAGGACGATTCGACTCCAACCAAGTATCCGCATGTGGATTCACTTGAGAAATCTATATTGCAACAGACTTATCAAAACGACGAATTGCCAGCGCGTTTAGACCGTCTTGAAATGAAAGCTTTTGGAAAGACATCAGACAATCAGGCTCTGGTTGACCGCACTGACGCGCTTGAAGGATATGTCGAAAAGACTTTGCACAAGCAATCTTTTGCTCAAGAGCAAAAGCAAGAGGCTGCTGCTTATGGTGGTGTTCCAGTCGAAGCTGCTGCAGCAGGAGCGGGTGGTAGTCGAACTGCTAATTTTATGAGCATGGCTGCAAGTAATTTGCTCAGTATCGCAACCAGCTCTATGCTGCCTGGTTTTGGCGGGATAAATATGATCCCGCGATCGGCTGTGCAGGGCGCGTCTCAGCCAGCTTCTCAGCCCGCTTCATCCGATGCGCCGCAAGAATTTCAAGACGACCCCGCTATCAAAGCGGCGACGCCACCACCTGCAGGGGCAAAAATGCAGACCCAGGTCGGCTGGTGCGAAATGCAACTCTTTGGCAAGACTTTTCATAACATGCATTTATTTGAGCGTCTAAAACAGCTCAATCTAGACTTGAATTATGCGCCAAGCAAGAAGCCTATAGACCTGATGGACGACATGCCAGGCATTATCAAAGCAGTGCAGGCGAAGAAGCCACCCAAGCCTTGATATTTAATTTCTAACGAGTCGATTTGAATCGACTTTGGGCTCGAAAAATGAAATTATCACTTTAAACGTATAAAAATCGCCAAAAAATATCACTTTAAAGTGATATTTTTACTATATCAAGTAATTGGATGAAGCTACGATTTGTATCTGCGTTTAGTTTTTCGAATTTGCGATTTGTTTGACTTTGAAGACGATTCGAATAAGTGTAAATCCGGCAAGAACCACACCCACGACGCCAAAGATTATTGGCAAAATATACATGTCCCACCAGCTGTTAATCTGCCACAAAAGTGGATTGTCTTTGTCATAAATCACAGTGACTGCCTGTCCTTCTTTAAAGCGACCAGAAGGAAAACCTGCTCGGCTTTTTTGTTCGATGTCCTGTCCTTGCAGAGTGGTGAAGTGCACGACTGGAAAGACGGAGCCTTTGCTTAAACCTGAGACTCCAGTGCTGTTTGGAAGCGAATCACCGCTGGTTTCTATGCGAATGATTTTTCCCTGGGTTCTGCCACCATGTTTTTCGATAACGTGTGACTTAAAGAAAGTCGAGAAGGCAACAGCACAACAAAAGACAGTAATTATGGTGAAAATAGTCTCTGGGAGAATACGCTTAATTTTCATTTCTGCCTCCCAAGGCTAGAGTTTACTTTTTGCTCGAACCTGGCTTTACAACGGGCTTTCCTTCTTTACACATTGGACAATCTGCAGGCTCGTAAGTTTCTAAATTCATCTGTAAAAGTGTGACAAAAGGCACGTCGTATTTGACTTTGCCACCGCTTCTGTCGAGCAGTGCAGCGGCTGCAATTGGTGTGCATCCCATTGATTTCAAAAGTTCGTACACTTTCTTGAGTGAACCACCAGTGGTGGTAACGTCTTCTACTATCAAGATTTTG
>CAZFKB010000187.1:0-1032 GCA_964519785.1 uncultured Candidatus Obscuribacterales bacterium
AATCATCGAATTGACTAAAGCAATCGATTCTTACATCCCTACACCAGAGCGTGAAATCGACAAACCATTCTTGCTCGCCGTAGAAGACGTATTCTCCATCACCGGTCGTGGTACCGTTGCAACAGGTAGAATCGAGCGCGGTCAGTGCAAAGTTGGTGATGAAGTCGAAATCATCGGTCTTGCTGATACCAAAAAGACCACCGTCACCGGTGTTGAAATGTATCAAAAGACCCTCGACGAAGGTATCGCAGGCGACAACGTAGGCGTACTTCTTCGTGGTATCGACAAAACCATGATTCAACGTGGTCAGGTTATTGCCAAACCAGGTTCAATCAAACCACACACCAAATTCAAAGCTGAAGTTTATGTCTTGAGCAAAGAAGAAGGTGGTCGTCACACCCCGTTCTTCCCTGGTTACAGACCCCAGTTCTACATCAGAACCACTGACGTAACCGGTTCCATCGAATTGCCAGAAGGCGTTGAGATGGTTATGCCCGGCGACAACGTATCTATGAAAGTTGAACTCATTCAACCAGTAGCCGTTGAGCAAGGTATGAGATTCGCTATTCGCGAAGGCGGAAGAACCGTCGGAGCTGGCGTTGTGTCTGACATTCTTTCCTAATCGAAAGATCTGATACAAATCAAAAAATCGAAAACAGGCATCAGCGATGGTGCCTGTTTTTCGTTGCAGTTTTAAATGAAAGTTTTGTGGGACAAAAAGCTTTCATCTAAAACCAGACGATTAAGTATGGTCAAAGTCCAAATCAGGTTCCAAGGTCGAAAGCTCTCTTGGAAACAAGCATATCTCCTTGATATGTAGTGAATGCTTAACATAACTGTATGAAGCAATTTAGCATTCATATTCTTGGCAAGTGGCGTAAATAGGCGGTTTTAGAGAGAAGAGCCGCAAATGGCGTAAATTCAATTGTTTAATGAAGATAAAATTTAGAATCAGATCGCTATCATTATAGATAGAATTGTTCTTTCGTCGCCAGAAACGGCAGTCCTGTGAGGGCTTCAAGTATAAGACGG
>CAZFKB010000187.1:1042-4311 GCA_964519785.1 uncultured Candidatus Obscuribacterales bacterium
TTTAGCTTGGACTGGACACTAAGCAATCCACATATATTTAGATGGAGAAACGAAACATGGCGCGTGCGAAGGCACAAAAGACAGAGACCAATGGAAATGCTGCAAAAGTGCAGCGCATTCGCATTCGTCTCAAATCCTACGATCATAAATTGCTCGATAAATCTTCGGATCAAATCGTGGATACATCCCGTCGTACAGGCGCCACAATTTGCGGTCCTATTCCACTGCCGACTCGCAAAAAAATCTATTGCGTGTTGCGCTCACCACACGTAGACAAGAAATCGAGTGAGCATTTCGAAATCCGCGTTCACAAAAGACTCTTTGATATTAACGACCCCACCCCCACCACAGCTGATGCGCTTATGCGTCTTGATTTGCCTGCTGGTGTTGATATTGAAGTGAAACTCTAAGAGAGGCAAGTGATGAAATTAAGTCTGTTAGGCAAAAAGGTAGGAATGACTCAGGTCTATGACAAGACCGGTCTTGCTTTGCCTGTAACCATCGTCCAACTGGGCGACAATATCGTGACGGCTAAATTGAGCAAAGAAAACAATGGCTATAGCGCCATTCAAGTAGGCGGTTTCAAAACCACCGAGAAAAAACTCAACAAGCCTGAAATGGGCGCGCTGAAGAAAAATTCGGTGCCAGCAGTCAAACCGCTTAAAGAGTTTCGTGTCGACAATCCCGATGAGTTCACCATTGGTGATGCCATTAAACCAGAATCAGTTTTGAAAGAAGACATGCTGGTCGATGTGCGCGGAAGCTCAATCGGTAAAGGTATGCAAGGTACTATCAAACGCTGGAATGCTGGTCGCGGACCAATGGCTCACGGCTCCAAATTCCACCGCTCAATGGGTTCAATCGGTGCTGGTACCACACCAGGTCGCGTTTATCGCGGTACCCACATGCCAGGCAAAATGGGCAACAGAAATGTTTGCCAACGCCACCTCAAAGTTGTGAAAGTTGATTCAGAAAAAGGTCTCCTTTATGTGAAGGGCGCAGTGCCCGGAGTTGAAGGGGGTCTTCTTGTTATTACACCTTCCAAAACAAAGTGGAACTAGGACCTATTAAGTAGACCGTAAAGTCAAAAGCAGAAGAGATAAAAAAATGACATCCACCCAAGTATTAGACCTCAAAGGAAAGAAAGTAGGCGACGTCCAATTGAAAAATTCGGCGTTCACCTCAGCACAGAACGAAAATCACAAAGATGCCGCTCTGCACACAATGCACCTTTCTGTAGTAAGAGAACTGGCAAACGCCAGATCTGGAAGCGCCAACACCAAGACCCGTGCTGAAGTACGTGGTGGCGGTCGTAAACCCTGGCGTCAAAAAGGTACTGGTAAAGCTCGCGTAGGCTCTATTCGTTCACCATTATGGAATGGTGGTGGTGTCACTTTCGGACCTAAGCCAAGAGACTATTCCAAAGACATGCCACAAAAAATGAGAGTGGCTGCTTTGCGTGAAGCAATTGGTTTCTGTTTTGACAAACTAGTCGTAGTCAAAGGCTTCGAAGAGTTCGCTGACAGCAAAGAAACCAAAGGCTACACCAAACGTTTCAATCAAATTTTGAAAGACCTGCAATTGGAAGGCAAAAAAGTTTTGCTCGCTCTCGACTTCGATGGTGACAAAAAACTGGCTGAACAATCAGAAAAAACACACATGGCTAGCCGCAATATTGCCAAGCTCAAAGTGGTTCGTCTTTCTAACTTGAGTGTTAAAGACCTTCTTAGCGCTGAAGCGATTGTTTTGACCCAAGGAAGTCTTGAAAAACTCAACGAAAGATTAGCTCCAAGCAAAGCTCAACAAGAGCGCGTTGCAGCTAAAACTGCAGTGAAAAAATCTGGCAAAGCCAAAAAAGCAAAGGCCCAACCTAAAAAAGCTGCACCTGCTAAAAAGGAAAAAACAGCAAAGGCTCCTAAAGCCAAGGTAGAAAACGAAAAACCGGCTAAAAAAGCCGAAGCGAAAGCTAAAGATAAGGCGACCGAAGCTAAGAAACCAGCTAAAGAAGCCAAAGCCGAAACCAAAAAAGCCGGCGAGAAGAAAGAAAGCAAAGCCAAGAAATCGGACAAATAAAGAGCCATGAATAAAAGAAATTCGCAAATTATCAAAAGACCTATTCTGACCGAGAAATCGGCTCAGTTGGCTGCAGTCGGCACATACACTTTTGAAGTGAGTCCCGATGCTAATAAAGTCGAGATCAAAAACGCTCTAAGTGAGCTGATTGCCTCGCTCTATCCCGACAAGATATCTGAAGTGGTCAAAGTTGCAACCGTGGCAACCATAGATCGTTTCTCACGTCGCAAGCTCCATGGTCGCGCTCCTAAAGACGGCAAAAAAGCTTATGTCACCATCGCAGGTGATGCTCTCGACTTTTTCGAATCGTAATAAAGAAGGAAATTCACCATGCCAGTAAGGAAAGTCAATCCAACATCTGCCGGACGTCGCAATATGTCCCTGGCCGATTTTTCGGAAATCACAAAGTCGATTCCCGAAAAATCTCTGGTCGAGACATTGAAGAAGCACGCCGGACGCAATAACCAGGGACGCGTCACTTTGCGTCACCGTGGTGGCGGTCACAAGCGCAAATATCGCATTATCGACTTCAAAAGAGACAAATTCGATATTCCAGCTGTGGTGAAGGCAATCGAATACGATCCCAACCGCAACACAAGAATTTGTTTACTCCAGTACGCCGATGGCGAAAAACGCTACATCCTGGCTCCTGTTGGACTCAAAGTCGGTCAAACAGTTATGAGTGGAGCTAATGCCGAAATCAAAGTCGGAAACGCTCTAGCTCTCAAACAAATCCCACTGGGTACCATGGTTCACAACGTTGAAATGAACCTAGGAAAAGGCGGACAACTTGGTCGTTCGGCTGGAACTCAGATTCAACTTCTTGCCAAAGAAGGAAGAATGGCTACCTTGCGCTTACCATCTGGTGAAATGCGCATGGTGCTTGCAGATTGTATGGCTACCATCGGACAGTTGGGCAACACAGATGCCAAAAACGTTCGCATCGGTAAAGCAGGTCGCACACGTTGGATGGGTATCAAACCCACCGTCCGCGGTGTCACCATGAACGCTGTAGATCACCCGCACGGTGGTGGCGAAGGCCGCTCGCCAGTTGGTGGTAAACCACAAACTCCCTGGGGCAAACCGGCAATGGGTTACAAGACCCGCCGTGGTCGCCGTCCTTCGGATAAATTCATCGTTAAAAGACGCACTAAATAGAAGTAGCTCAGGAGGTTACAGTGTCTCGATCGCTTAAA
>CAZFKB010000188.1:0-4294 GCA_964519785.1 uncultured Candidatus Obscuribacterales bacterium
TGAATCAGGAAGCGTCCCTGTCTCAGCTTCTTCTCCTAGTCTACTTGTTGGCAGTCTGGAGGTAGAGTTGAAAGATAAGCGCCAGGACAAGCCACCACTTTTGCCGCCGCCTTATCATGACAAAGATAAAGCCGAAGGACACAAAAGCAACGGAGGAAAAAGCTAATGAAAAGTTTGCTTCGCATAACAGCGCTTGCAATCGCTTTTGCCTTGGGTGTTACATCGGCTCAAGCTGATAATTTGCCCGCTTCTACCAAAAAGGAGCCGGACGATATTTTATTTAAAGCACTGCAAGACGAGATGGCTAGGAACAAAGAGCGCCTCAAACTTGGAGCTCATTCACAACCGTATTTCTTGCAGTATAAAGTGCTTGATTCCGATACTTGTTATATCACTGCAAGTTGCGGTGCGCTGGCACAATCACGCACCAGTCGTTCCAGATATCTCTATAGCGATGTGCGAATAGGTGACTACAATTTAGATTCTTCGCGCAAGCCTGGTAACTTAGATTCTCTCTTTGGTTCAAGTTCGATGGGTGTAAGCCAGAGTTTGCCAATAGAAGACGATTATTATGCTTTGCGCCACCAGATATGGTTAGCAAGTGACAGAGCTTACAAAAAGGCAATCGAGTCGTATGAGGACAAAAAGGCTAATTTAAAGGCTCATCCAGAAACCGATCGTCTGGGTGATTTCACCAAAGAAAAACCAGTTGTGTTTCTCAAGCCCGCTGTCAGTTTGAAACTGGATAAGAAAAAGTGGGAGGACACTTGTCGCAAGTTGTCCGAAGTTTTCGTTCAATATCCAGAAATTGAATATTCAGTTGTAACTTTCACTTCTCAAGCCGGTAACGCCTGGCTTGTTAACAATGAAGGATTCAAGCATCGCGATGGCAAACTGCAAACGATATTGTCTGTATTTGCTCGAATTCGAGCAAAAGATGGACGTCCTTATTGTGATGCAGAATTTATGGCAGCTGAGGCCGACAAAGATCTGCCCGATTATAAAAATATGGAAAAGTCGGTCAAAGATCTTGTTGCTCGTCTGAAACGTACTGCAGAAGCACCTCTTGCTAAAGCATATAGCGGTCCAATTTTGCTTGAACCTGAAGCTTCGGCTCCTGTTTTATATATGGCTATAGCAAACATGACTGCTGCTGCTCATGAAAAAAGTGAGGGTTCATCACTGTTTCGCTCGGTCCAGCCCTCCAGGCATAAAATAAATCAACGCGTTTCATCTCGGTTGCTTACCGTAGTCGACGATCCTGCTGCCACCACCTATAAGGGCGCGCCCCTTTTAGGTAATTATGAAGTGGATGATGACGGCATGCCAGCTCAGAAGATAACGCTTATTGAAAAGGGCATACTGAAAAACTTTTGTACAAGCCGCATTCCTACTCCCGATACAAGCGGAAGCAACGGACATTCATTGAATGGTGTCGGAAGTGTAAGTGTTCTTTTTGTAAGCGCAGAACCATCTCTTCAAGCCAAAAGGCTCAAGCGCAAATTGATGGACCTGGGCAAAGAGCAAGGTTATGACGAGGTCTACATAATAAAAAGGATAGTGCGAATTCCGTCATGGTTGTCCAGTTCTGATTCGGAATCGAGTTCTTCATTTTTTTCCAAGCTAGGTGGTGACCTGACTTTGTATCCAACCGAAGTGTACAAAGTTTCGCTCAAAACCGGAAAAGAAGAACTAGTGCGGGGTGGACGTTTGAGTGTACAGATGGCTCGCGTTTTGCGCGACATCACTTGTGCTGGCGACGACGAGCGTGCCTGTTCGTTTGTTCAGGATGCAATGTATGTGAGCAGTTTGGTAGTACCTTCGATCGTTTTGTATGACGCCGATTTGAAAGAACCGGCTAAAAGTGGTGAGAAGCCACCAGTGCTTGAAAGTCCTTTGACCCTTAAACCGCAAAAATCTAAAGAGGAATGAACGGCAGTTTATGCAAGAAATGATTGAATGCCCAGCCTGTAACGGTATGAATGAGCGTGCGATGCACTACTGTATGCATTGTGGCGAAGACCTTGCCGTCCATCGCGAAGAGATTCACCGCCAGCCTGGTAAAACCGGCATCAATTTGATTCCTTGCCCTTCGTGCAGACGAACTGATCCTTTGAGCACCCATTTTTGCGTGTTTTGCGGGGTCGATATTCCTCGTATGAGTCAGTCGATTTCGATGAGCTCGGTTGACCCTCAGCCTGTTGCTGTTGCACATACGACCTCGACCAGGTCAGAAGTCTCAACACCTGCAGCGTTTTCTGCATCTGGCGGTTCACCTTTTAATGCAATTACGATTGCACTTGCAATACTTGGCGCCATTGTGGGAGTAGCTCTTGGCATGCAGCCAGTGTTACAACCTTTGAGTTGGCCTCAAGACGGGATCGTTGTTTACGTAAAGCCTGGCTTTGCCAATGTTGTGGTCGAGGATATTTCGCGCAAGCTTTTAGTTTTAGGTAAATCATCTAAAGACGGCTATGTAAGTTTTCCCGATTTGCCTCCGGCAGAATATATAATTCGAATAAGTGCACCTGGTCACAAGACCATCAGGTTGAACTCTCCGGTTCTTGAAAACCGTGCTTCGGTCCTCGGGTTCCCAAATGCAATCGAGCTTCCGCCAGCCTGACGTGAGAGAGAAACAAACGAATGACTAGTCAGCGAACACAAGTCTGCCCTACCTGCAAAAGAAACCTCCCAGCTGAGGCGACGTTTTGCGGTTTTGACGGGACTGTTTTAAACCCGGCCGCCAACAAATTGACCCGGTCTAAAACAGGTTCTATTCGCAAATACTGTCCACAATGTCATAAATATTACCCACCTTACGCAGCATTTTGCTCGTCTGACAGAACCGCTCTTGTGTTCGAACAAGAAGCGACCCAAATGCCTGGAGCTGGAAATGAAAGCACTGCGGCATGGACCGGCGCTCAAGAAGACGACCGCACTGTCATGCCTAACCGTGCTCAATCTGGTTCTATTGCAAACAGTCCGCCTCAAGCGACTCGAGGTGGTCAAAATCAGCTTCAGTCGAATTCTCCTTCAGCTGATTTCGATGAAGAAGGCGATGAGGTGCTTGCGTCAAGCGGCGGCTATATGACCAATTTGATTGGTAAAACCATCGACGGTAAATATCTTATCGAATCGATGCTTGGCGAGGGCGGAATGGCTGTGGTTTATAAATCGCATCATACCTTGATGGAACGCCAGGTAGTGATAAAAGTTATGCAAGGCTGGCTTTTGTCCAACAAAAAATCTATAGAACGTTTTCAGCGTGAATGCAAAGTTACTGCAAAATTGAATCACCCTAACATCGTCACTGTATATGATGTCGGCGATATCAATGGCAAAGCACCATATTTGGTGATGGAATATATACAAGGCGAATCTCTGGCAGACAAGATCCATCGACAGGGAGCCTTATCTTTCGAGACTACAGCAGACATTATCATTCAGCTTTGCAGCGGACTGCAAGAAGCTCATACAGCGGGCATTATTCATCGTGACTTGAAACCAGACAATGTTTTGTTGCAGAACAAATCTGATCGCCCCGACTGGGTCAAAATAGTAGACTTTGGTATCTCGCACTTAGTGCACGGACAAGCTCAGCGTTTGACCAAAACTGGACGGATGGTTGGTACCCCCGAGTATATTGCTCCTGAGCAATTGAAAGACAAACCAATGGACATGCGTACCGATCTGTATGCCCTGGGAATCATGATGTACGAAATGTTGACTGGGACAGTTCCGTTTGGAGGCGAAAGCGCCGAAGCAATCTTAATGAAACATTTGCTTGAAATGCCGCAACCGATGAGCGTACACAAGCCTGAGTTTGCAGATGGAACTCCGTTTGATGACATCATTTTGAAGCTTCTTCAAAAAGAACCTGATCATAGATATCAAACCGCATCCGAATTGAAATTGGATGTAGAAATGCTTCAAGACAAATTAAAAGCAAAACGTGCCTAATAATAATGAATAAAACAAAAGCAAAAATGCCAAAGCTCATTTCTTTGATGGCAAGTGTTTTCATGCTCGCCTCTGGGGTTGCCTATGCTTTGCCCCAAGCCAAACCCGAGGCTCAACGAGTCGATATGGTTCAGCTTGAAAAAGATTATTTGCAAGCTCAGGTCAAAGGCAAAGTCGATAAAGAGGCTGAGTTTGCTTACAGCATGGGCGAAGAATACTGGCAAACTGGTCAATTTCAAAAAGCCGAAGAATCATTCAGAGCGGCTCTTGTGGCCGAAGAAAAATTAGCAGCTTCGGGTGGCAAAAAGTCAGAAGGTGCGGGTTCTGCCTTTAT
>CAZFKB010000189.1:0-4284 GCA_964519785.1 uncultured Candidatus Obscuribacterales bacterium
ATTATGCCACTCTCCATACCCTTGTGCTAAATGCGAGTCAGACACCGCAGAAGATCCAAAGCCCTCAGCAAATATTTCGTCAACCCCTGACTTAGAGAACGATTGAGGGTTTCCAGCAGCAGTTCCTCCTACGAAAGATTCCTTTTGATCTTTAGATGCCTCTTTAAAATTTCCTTTTTGTTTAAAGTCCATGGGGTACATGTCAGCGGTCATATTGGGATAGATCTGATCGATTGTTTTTTTACCTTTTTTTGCGTCAACTTGATACTGATACTTCCAATGAAAGAGATGTACAGGGTCATCTTTTCCACCCATCATGATAGGTGGCGGTACTTCGTTATTCTTAATAGGAAACTGAAGGGCTACGGCATCAGAAAATGTCGCAAGCTTTTCAGACTCACTTACCTCGCTGTCCTTCCATTTCATTCGAAAGACAATCCATTTTCCATCGTGAACAGCGGTTACGTGAATCAGCGATGTTTCTGTATTTTTAGGCTTAGGTGCCACCATGGGTTGTCCCATCAAGTTAATTACTTGATCAGGACTTGCCATTTTCCAAAGAGTTTCATTTTTATAGTCTTTAGAAAGGTCACCTGCAATTTTCTTTACGTCAATATCAGCATTACATTCAAAGCTGACTAGAGTTAATAGGCTGACAAATAAATTTAATTTCATAAAAACCTCATGGAGTGTTGTTTCTTGAAGTTCCATACTTTTCATCAAAAGCAGGACGCGAGTACATTTGCTCTGTGACTGGCACGTTTATAATTTCATCGCCCTTCTCATCATAAGCATAGGCAAATCCATTTTTTACGTTAAAGTCGTAAATAATTCGATCTGTGCTTCCCATAAGTACAAGAAGTCCCTGGGCGATCGGGTCGTCTTTCAATTTGCGATAAGTCTCAATGGCACTATCTACATTAGGACCAAACATCTGAGTAAGATACTCTCTATCTGCATGTATCGGTGGTATATAATAGATATTTGGTTCCAACCCAAGTTGAGGGTAATACGGTAACGCTAAGCCAGTTTTGTGGACCAAGTAATCAACCGGATTACTTCCTCTTGATTTCCACGGTGGATTAATAAATCCCATGATTCTAATTTTTCCGATACAGTTTGTGACACAGCGAGGCTGATAACCTTGCTCAACAAACGGATAACATCCAATGCATTTTTCACTAATGCGAGTATGGGCATTGTACATTGATTTTTTGTATGGGCAGGCTTTTACACACTCTCCGTATCCCTTGCATCTCGATTGATCAATTAGAACCACTCCGTCTTCTTGTCTCTTGTAAATTGCTTTACGCGGACAGGCTGCGAGACAAGCTGGGTAAGTGCAGTGTGCACACGTCCTCGGAAGGTAAAAAAACCATTTGTCATGCTGTAGAGAGATGTAGTCGCCCTTATTGACTTGTCCTGCACAGTCGTCTTCTCCGTGATTTGGATACATCCAGTCTTGATCTTCTGGCGCGAAATGGGCAACGCGCTCGTGATTTTCCGCGGCCTCAAATATTGTTTTCCCGTAATAAGGCTTTTTCTTCTCCCATTCTTGATGCCCAAGTCTCTCAAGAACTTTCACATCCCAGGCCAAGGGGTAGGATCCATAGGGTTTTGTCTCGACATTATTCCAAAACATGTACTCTTGACCTTTTCCACTGGTCCAAGTTGTTTTGCATGCGAGTGTACAAGTCTGACATGCGATGCATTTGTTTAGGTCAAATACGATGGCCCATTGCTTTTTGGGGCGATTTTCATCGTAGGGATAGTCCATTTCTCTGTTGATCTGCCAATTTTTTACCTTTGCCATATTTCCTCCGATGTCTTCGACCTAAGATTTTTTCTTTTTCATAAAGCCGCCTTTTAGATACTGCTTCATGGCTTTGTTTTCATAGGTTGGTCGAAACCCAAGTTCTGCGGGTCGAAACTTCCCCTTCCCATCTAGTCCACCAGCTTCAGCTTTGGTGATTTTCACAAAGGCTTCTCTTGGGGCTCCGTTTACACAATGAATATCGGCTTCAAAACCCTTTCCAATTCCCTGTCCAAACATCGATTTATGAACTAAAGTCTCTGTCTGTAGGGTCGGTCTCAACCACGCTCTTGTTGCGCTTTGATGACTTCCATATCTGTACATGGCTTGATAATTAGTTTCGGGTGATTTCGCCAATCCATCAGGACGAGTCTCATGTCCTTTTACGCTACCAAACGTTGCTCCGTACATATTATGCCAGGTGCGGGCAATGCCCCTAGGTGTTCCTGGGTAATAACGTGCCCTCAAAAGCAAACGGGCGACTTTATACTCATCGGTTCCTATTTTCCAACCACGGAAAGGGCGGTCTTCTGGATCCGCATCAATATAGACATAGTCTCCATCATTTACATTAATAGCCTTAGCATCCAATGGATTAATGTCGACATAACCTTCGACCACAAACGGCAGTCTCTTGTCATGCCTGTACACATCACCAAAAGGACCAAACAAGACAGAGTTAAAATCGGTATCAATCGGCGTCGAGTGCGCCCCGTGACGATATTTGGGTGTATGATAGACGTGCGAGTACTGAAGCTTGAGCTTTAGTGGATGCTTAGACTTCAGCGTCTCATCGACCGTCTTAATCACATTTCTGACCTGTCTCGTTTCGCTGGATAAATCACTTGATGAAAACCCCCAAACTTCAGGACTTGTTGGTCGAATAGCTTCATGCTTTTCAGCGACAATAACATTTGGTTCGTGGTGAGTCGAATCGACGGGTTCCCGATGGACCACAAGATTTTCGCCGTGCTCAATAAATTCGGGCTCGAATCTGTAGAACTCAAGCCTTCCAGATTTAGTGTGCCAAGGCACCTCACCCAACGCTTGTTCATAAGATGAAATTCGTGGGTATGTTCTCATATTCATTAGAGCGGGAATTCCCTTTTTTGCATTAACATGAAGATCTTCAAACTTGTTTCCACTTAATGAGTCGGACGCATCAATAATTCGCTGCAAATATTCTCCGACATCATTGTTCCAAACAAATCTAAAGCCATCCTCCAATCGAGACTCTCCAATTTGCTTACCTAGTGCCTTTGAAACACCAGCAATAATTTCGATATCTGATTTTGTGTCAAAAATTCTCGGAAGCGGTGTCTCAGGGTAAACTTGAGCAAATGGATTTGTACAAGACCCAGTAAGATCTGGCATTTTCGTTTCGGCCCAACTATCGCAAGCGTAAACAATATCAGCGTACTCACAAGATCCTGTCCACCACCAATCAGCATAGGCAATGAACTCAACTTTTGGTAATGTGTTCATAACAACATCGTAATGCCATTTAATATTGCCAATTACAGAGTTTGAATTATTGAGCCACATTAGCTTCGTTGGAGTCGGCATATGGCCTTCTCCGGTGAACATTTTCTTCCCTATCTTCAGCGGGCGTTGTCCATAGTTAAAATAGTGAATAGATTCGTAGTGAGAGTATTTTTTAATTTTGGACTTTCCGCCCTTATTTAGATTGAGATTAAATGGATCTTCCGATGCGTATACTGGCTCACCACCAATAATTGAAGATCGATAGTTACCGGCATAGCTGCCAACATTCCCCCCAGGGAAACCGACATTTCGAGTCAGCGCAGCGACTAAGAAAATGGCTCGATCTTTTAAATCTGCATTGAAGAATTGATTAGGTCCCATACCGGTAGCAAATAAGGTTTTCTCTTTGTTTTCCGAAATCAATTTCGCAAATTTTAAAACACCTTCAACAGGCGCTCCGGTAATCGCGCTCGTTTTGGCGGGTGTAAAGTTTTTGTTGAGGTACTCACGTATCAAATGAAAGCCAGATCTAACTTTTACACTTTTTCCATCCAAAAGTTTTACTGTGGTTTCGACATTCAGCTTAGGAAAAATTCCTAGTTTTTCAAAATTTTTACCAAAATCGTCTCGCGTGACTACTTTCGTGTGCCCGCGCTCATCGATGACCACATAGGACTGGAAGTCTTCCTTCATTGATTCAGATGCGAACTGTTTTAGTTTGTCTTTTGACTTGTCACCCTCTTTAACGAATTGAATTGACTTCAGATCTGGCTCGACGAATCCCTTTATAAAATCTTTTGGACGCAGCGGCTCTAGGGTATCCATTCGAATTAAAAATGGCAGGTCAGTATTTTTGGCAACCCAATCAGCATCATACTGATTTTTGCTGATAATCACTTGAGCTAAACCCAAAGCAAATGCTGGGTCTGAACCCGGTCGAATAACCACGACCTCATCACACTTAGATGCGGTAGCACTGTACTCGA
>CAZFKB010000190.1:0-4132 GCA_964519785.1 uncultured Candidatus Obscuribacterales bacterium
CGTCTGTGGAGTTCATCGACCAGATCTACCAGATGGCCAAGATTTCTACCGAGGCGATCAAGTTTCCAGACAAGAAGTGTATCGCCCTTTCTGAGAGCCTTCATGCAGGATTCCAGTCCCGGCCGATCATCTTTTTTGCCGGATGCATGATCGACATAAATCTGCTTTCTGCCAACACCGGCGGCAACCAACTCATCGAGCTGGAGGTCTACACTCTGCGAACCATCAGCCTTTGAGACGCGTGCATATCCAATCAGCATTGCTCTGGAACCTGTAACTTAAACGACCGTTTGCGTGACACTCTATTTTTGTTCCCATTTGCCAAATTTTCTGTCACTTAACTGGTCACTAAATCTATGTCACACAAACGATATGAAAAAAGCAAATGTGACACCCACTCAGCCAACCTGCAACTGTCGTTCAAAAGCGCGTGTTCTCTCAGTTGGTGACTGATACTGTGCGTTTTTGAGCACTTTTGAACTCATGCGTTCTTCACCAGTCCGAATGGCCTCTGTTGCCGCCATGGCCAGGAACATAGCAATCTCGCCAATGGTCCCTTCTGTGCGCGAAAGAATGTATCTGGCCATTTCTGGAGTGGCAAGTTCAGACCGTTTGTGAAGCGGCAAAACGGCTTCAAAACTTGCAAGTAGTGAAAGGAGATCGTCTCCTTCTTTCCATCGCGGTATCGGAATCGGCTCAAACCTATTTTCCAATTGGTCATCAGATCTTATCGCCAAATAGGCATCCCGTGTGCCAACGCCGACTATTGGGATGCGGAGTTCATTACCCAGAAAGCGAAGCGTATTGAGAAATTCACGCCGAACGTCCGACTGGCCAGACAGTACGTTGTGAAGCTCGTCGATAACAAGTATCCGCGCTTTTACTGAGCGCAGCCTGTTTAAGGCGGCCTGCTCCAGCTCCGCTGTCCGGCTCTGTCTTACAACGGCTCCTGTGCTCTTAATCAGCATAGAGTAGAATCTGGTACCAGAAGGATCTGGTGGCATCTGAAATGCGACCACCGGCATGCGCATATCATCAAAATTCTTGCGCGTCTCAACTGCTGGATACTTTCGCCTAAACTTCTCAATAATGGTCGACTTGCCGTTATTTGTTGGTCCTATAATCAGGAGGTTGGGCATGCGTTGCTTGCCTGGCCAGTTGGCAAGATCTTCAAGACGAGTCAGCACTTTCTTGGCAATGGGGTAGCCAATCCACCTATCTGCCTGGATTCGCAAGATTCTGTCGTAATCAGAAAGCTCCAAGATCGCTCTTGATTCCTTCGTCAGATGTGACAGGTCTGTCTTTTTCTTGCCCACTTCACCACTCCTCAATTTCGTCAAATCGTTTGGCTCGTGCTTTTTTCTGCCGATTTTTTGGTGGCACCAGTGTGCATTGTTCATTCTCAGAAAGATGGTTCCGGCGAGCAATTTCTCTTCTGGTGCGTTTGCTTTCTTTTTCCGCCGTGCTCACAATCAGGCGCATTTTTTCTATCATCCGAAATATTGCTGGCTCATCTACCTCAGCTCTGCCAAGTTCTCGAAGCCTTGCCACAGCCTTCTTGTGCTCCCAGAGGGTCACGGACGGATTTGAAATTGAGCGATATGGCAATTCGATATACTGATTACTTGGCGGATCTAAAACCCATACGCGGCTCAAATCACGTGGGTCTCGACGAATGGTGAACTTGTCAAGTCTGTCGCGGCTGGCAATCCAGGGCTTGAGCGAATCGGCGTAATATGTGATGTGGTCAATAACAAAGCCCGCTCTTCCTACGTTTCTGTGGACAACAGGCAGAAAATCTATCAAGAAAGCCTTTGGATCACGAACAGAGGCGATGGTTTCTGGATTTGCATGCTTGGCCCAAGAAGATGCCGGCGGCATTTGCAAGCCTGCATGGTTACTCTTGTGATAACTCGCCACAGCTAGAACAAGCCACTTCTCAAGCTCATGTAATGTCAAGACGGCTTTCGCTTCTGAATTGTAGGTACCGCGCTCCTGGACGTTAGAGAATGTCGTGCCCGGCAACTCATGCGACATCTTCATTGCCGTCCCAATTACTCGTTCGATGATCCCACCAAAATGAGCTTCATTTATCGGACGAAATTCTTGTTTAATGCCGTGTTGCTCACACCCTCGCTGAAGGGCGTCACTGTGGAACTCTGCGGCATTGTCAACATGGATTATTTCAGGCTTGCCGTACATCGGCCATTCTATGTCTTCAAGTTCCAGTCGACGCAAATAGGCATCCTTGCTGCAGGCTGTGTGAGCAAGGCACAAACCAACAGATGTCGCTGAAGGCGCTTCTAAAGACAAAAGCATACCGACGATGCACCGAGTAAAAACATCAATGGCCAAGGTCAGAGACGGGCGTCCTATTGGCTCTCTGGAAACCTCGTCTACTACGATGACATCAACCGGTGAGTGATCCATCTGCACTCGCTCTAAAGGCGCGCTGGTCGGCGGTGTCTCACCAATAATCGGGTTCAGTCTCTTTGTAGCGCGATATCCCTCTCTGCTGCCTGTGACTTTCTTTGGGTCAAGCTTCCTGATACGAGTTTCGATGGTGTTTCTGGCTGGTGTCTGATAACCAAGCTTGACGCACTGCATCTTAACTTCACGAGCTATTGCCGCTATTGAACGCTTCTGGCGAGACAAGTAAGAGGATTGAATGACATCAGCGACTATAGCCTCAACTTCCGATGGTATTCGGGTTTTCCCTCTGCCACCGGATGAACCACCAGGGGCAAGATCAGTCACAAGACCATCACCGTTCCTGCACCTTGCAATGAGTCTATATACCTGCCTATGTGAAATGCCGAGCGTCTTTGCTGCTGCACGCGCTTCAAGCTGAGTAACAGCCGCTTGCGCTGCTAAGGGAATTATTATTGCTGCTCTACGTTTTGCCTGTGCCCATGCTTGATCTGAGAGTGTCAGTAATCCGTTTTCATGCAACAGGTGCCAGTCTTTCTAGGCGATACCATGTCACTCCAGTGAACACGACTATTGAAAAAGTGTCAAGCAAAAACTTTAGTAAAACCCTGTTGGGCACAAGCTTCTGATAATCAGTGACATCGACTATTGAAATCTAGTGACAGCGACTACTGAAAATGACAACTGTAAACCAGCTAAATTGTCCAGGGACTGACTTCTCGAATAACTGGAATCTTCATCCTTCGAACCTTGGTCCTCGAACATCTTCAACGAACACTGAGTAAGGGCCTCGGCCAAATCTGGCTCCCCATTATCCGCACAACATCGCGCGCTTTCTGCCAACAAAGCAATTTCGCTGCTCCTTAGTGCCGTGACTGGCAGTAAAGACTTTGCAATGTCTTGCACACATTTAGAGCGCGCACTCTTTTTCACCCCGGCTTTGGAAAGCTCCTTCAACGTTTCCTTGATGAGTGTTTTCTGCCGGTCGCTCAGGCTATTCTTACGCTTGTTATTTGACCAAAACGAACTATGGTCTCGATGCTGTGAAAATCTCGGTGGTGGAAAGTACCCAAGAGCCAGGCTTCTTAGGCAAAAGATTAAAAAGAAAACTAGAAAAGCCAATGAAATCTTCAGTAGTTTAAAGCTTCTTGCGTGCTTTGAATTCTTGAATGTCCTGTTTAACAGCTCTAGCTTGCTCATCTTTACCTACTTTCGCCAAATGAGTTGCATAAGACTCCATAGCCTCGATCAATTCCTCGTGTACTGGATCCATCGTGTATCTCAGCATCCGAATGCCCTCTTCAAAGAGCACAGCAGCTTCCTCACACCTGTTCAAAGAACAATATGCGGCTGCCAGGTTGACCTGGCAGCCCGCATATTCCTTGCTTTTCGAGCCGAAAATAGAACCATTGATACTCAAAGCTTTCTGGAAGAGAGCCATGGCTTCACGATACTTATGCTGCTTACAAAACAGGATACCCATATTGTTTAGACAGCCAGCCATTTCTGCCGATTTATCACCAAGTGTCTCTTGCCAAATTTGAAGAGCTTTTCCATACAGCGCCTCGGCTCGTTCGTACAATCCCTGCTTCCTGTAGTGCGTTGCAATATAACTAAAGTCCTCGGCTAGGCTTAGCTTTCCATTTTGACTTGAACTTTGATCGATAGTTAAAGCTCGCTGATAAAGGGGATCAGCTTCCTT
>CAZFKB010000191.1:0-658 GCA_964519785.1 uncultured Candidatus Obscuribacterales bacterium
CTTTGTGGAATGGTTGCATGTATGTTTTACCAGCAAGACGAGATCAAAATTATCCTCACAATCCTTGGACTTTCGAACTTGGAGTGAAAGACCTTCAAAGCATACGGGCATTGCCTGCAAAAGCGGGCTCGATTTTATCCTGGAACGAATCACTGATTCACTGGGGAAGCAAATCCAGCGACAAAGCTCAAGGTCCAAGAGTTAGTGCAGCCTGTGCTTTTCAAAGAGCAGACATCGATCCTCTTGAAACACCCGTACTTGACCCGTATGTGATACCCAGTTTTAAAACGAGACTTGGAATTATTGGACAGCAACTTTTCAGGTTTGCAATTCACACTGGCATGCCTGCTGCTGTTCAAACTTTGGCTCAAGAGCTTGGAAAATTATCTGAAACTATCCAGATTTATGACCACAACAATCCATACCAGGGCGCAAAAGCCGGTAAGGTAAAGGTCGCCAAATAAAATTCAAATTTTAAAAGACCTGTTTTTTGTAGTCTAGACTACAAAATTTCCACTTTCACCGATCTCATACGTATTTCTCCCAATGACAAGTTTGCTTCCAGTATGGATAATCGGGACTGAAAAGGAGTGTCAAAAGTGCAAAGGCGTCCAATAACGGACGGTTCGAGTTAAATCAGCCCCTATATAGGGAATAA
>CAZFKB010000191.1:668-4107 GCA_964519785.1 uncultured Candidatus Obscuribacterales bacterium
AATTTAATTATTGCATTTGACATATTAGTCTAATAGGTTAAGTTGGAGAAAAACCATGAGTTCTCAAAATCAGGCGGCGGAAGCGACCGATGCAGCAGCATCAGCGTCCGAGGTTAAACAGACGGGAACCGATCAGGTCGAAAGAGACGCTAGTACAGCGTTGAGTAATGCGGCGTGGACTCCTACCGATACCACAAGGAGTATGGCTGGGACGAATGCTGTCCAGACTCTGAATCGTCTGGAATCCGACGGGACCATGGCCAGACTTTTTGGCGGCAACGTCAACTGGGAAGGAGAAAAAGCATTAGCCCAGAGTAAAGCCAAATTAGACACAGATGGTTCTGGCGCTTTAGACAAAACTGAACTTCAGACAATGGCAAACAACAAAGATGCGCCTGCTCTGGACAGATTCAGAGCACAGTATTTAATCAATAATTGGAGAGCCATCACTGGCAGTGAAAATGCGACAAGCGCAACGGATGCACAAATTCGCACTTTTGCCCAAAAACAACAGTCTGACAGAGATGCACTTGTAAGAAGACAAATCGGTCCCAACGTAACAGCTCTGACCGGAAAATTCGAGCAGTTGTACAAAGATCCAAATGGAGCTGACGCAGCTCGACTTAAGTCTGAAATCGAGCGAACATTGAGCACAGCTGAGTATAACCCTGCCACCAGAACCGGTGCACTGAATCGAGCAGCGCTAGCGCAGAATTTAATCGATAAAGATTTAGGCGGGCTCGTAGCCAAAGAACAATTGACTCCAGCTGCAACTGCAGGTCCTATTAAGATGTCTGACATTTCGACCATGTCTACAAAAGGAGACTTAAAAGGTCTTGCAGCAGAAATAGTAAAACGCGACCACTTTAGAGTGGATAAAGACTTTAGCAGCTACGATACTATTTCTACCTCAAATTTAAGCGATTATGCAAAAACTGGCGAAACAAAATATCGTCCAAATGGCGTTCCAGCAGCGACTGTAGACATGACGGTCGCAACAAATATCGGGCGAGACGTGCAAACTCTAGCAACAAGTGTCCAGAGTTTGTTAGCCAATCCAAGCGATACAACGCTACAAGCCAATATTAACGAAGCCTTAAAAAAACCAGAGTACGCGCCGGGATCACCTAAGCATACAGCGCTCATGACCGAGCTTGAAAAACGAGGCGCTGATGGTCGTCTGATTCAGAGTACTTTAGGTCAAGATTTCTGGTCAGGCAATACAATTACTTCTTTGGTAGGAGCAGGGTTTACTCAAGAAAATCTCGCTGCCGAAGCGGTGAAAACAGACAATCCTCTTAGATCGCTAGCTGCAACTCTTGCACAAAGAAATTTTGCCAAAATAAATGATGCAGGTGCCTGGTGGGCAGATAGAATCGATAGCACCGAAATAGAAAGATATGCTCAAAAAGAAAATGCCGATTTGAATTTGGCTTCTAACGGAGCCAGAACTGAACGGACACTTTCTGCGGCAAATAATACAAGAGATGTTCTAGCCAGCCCCGATGCCTTTTCTTCAGCAGACATTTCGTCAGTAGATGCCGCCTTGAAGCGAGGAGGTGATTTAAACGATCCTGCTATTCGAAGAAAGCTAGCGGACGCAATGAGAGATCGAGGACTGGATGGCAAACTGGTTGATCGTGCGTTCAAAGACTCGGGTGATTTGAAGATTAGCGATCTGGAAAGAATTGCGAATGACAGAAATGCTCCAGCCAGTCAAAGAGTAGCCGCTGAAATCGCAAAGGCAAACTTTGCAGCAATCCAACGGTCTGACAATGCCTGGGATGTGGGACTGACGCATATGTTTGATGGTGACAGGATCAACGCTTCGGAGAGGAAAGCATGGGGAGATAAACAGATTGTTTCTGCCGCACCGCTTACAAGAGCGAATCCAAACGTTGACAAATCGGCTGATGCAATCAGAGAACTGACTTTATCCTTATCTGATAGCACCCAGACTCAAGCTCAAAGGCAGCAACTGGAAAAAGCGGCAACTGACAGCTTGCGCAGATGGATGCCTTCAGGAACAGCACCAGATCGCAATATAGAAGACCTGGCTAAAGGTGTCACCAAAGGTGATGTTGACACTCTTCTTGCCACCAACTGGGACAAGATGTTCCCTGGCAAAACGAGTTTCACTCGCCAAGATTTGGCTCGACTTTCAAGTGACAATAACCCTCTCACTAGAGCCACAGCAAGGCTGGCTGCACGTCAGTATGCAGATAGGCTAACGACCGACACGTCCTCGATAGCGAAAACAGATATCACACCACCTAGCTTTGAAACCTTGGCTGCAACTGATAGCCAACGCGACCAAAGACGTGGGAACGTTTTGTCAATGGCTCAAAACGAAACTGCTGATGCATTGAAAGCAAAGATGTTCAGTGGAGATTTTGATACCACGAAGCCAGACGTAAGCAAACCAAGGGCAGAGGCGATGGCTGCATTACTCCGACAAGCTAACGCAAGCGTCCCTGAAACAGGTCGTCAAAATGCAGTCAATATTGACGTTGACACTGGAGATGGCAAAAAGACAACGATGACTCTCCAACGGCAACGAATCGGTCAGGATAACTGGATGATCTCAGCATTTGTTAACGGCAAACCAGTCATGAGAGCGATTGACACTCAGGGTGACATCTTCCAGCAATCAGAGCGCATCGGCTCTCAAGATAGAGAAGTTCGAATGTTCGAAGACTCCTTTAAGAAATTGAAGCAGTATCAGGCTCCAGTATCAGATACAGTGGCAGCTGTAGCACCGGTGGCAGGTGACACACGTGACATTCTAGCCAACAACGCAGCTCCAATCGAGCAAAGAGCGGCAGCGTTGGCGAAGATGGAAAATAACGCTCAGGTCACAGTCAATGTCGATGGACAAGACGTAAAAGCGACCGTAATTAAGAAAGGCAACTGGGTTGGATTGCTCATGAATGCCCATGGTGATCGCAAAGGAGGATTTCTAGTCAAAGGCGTAATTCGACCTGACGGAACCGTTTCGCCTGATGGAAATCAGTGGGCTCAAACTGCATGGCGCAATCTAGAAGCTTCTAAGTGGTATATCAGAAAATAGTTTTTTGATACCACAATAGCGCAATCTGTTTATTCATAGGGTAAACAGACAATTCATGCTGTTTTTTGAGAAGAGTAAATGAGAGGCGAAAGCTAAAATCTTTACTTATTTATGGGAATTCCACCATGGACAGCCGCTTTTAAACCGCTAAAATAAAGAAGTAACTAGATCTGTCAAAAGATCAAATACAACTGGCGTTGTGCTATAGCAAAGCAATTCCCTACCTGTCAAACTCCCCGTGCTTTGCATATAGTCTGTAGAAATGGTGAATAATTCACCATAGATGGAGTTTTTATTGTGACAGGTAAGCAAGACGTACAACCAGAAAAAGACAAAGTAGCAGCAGCTCCCACTGCTGATGCCCATCTT
>CAZFKB010000192.1:0-4055 GCA_964519785.1 uncultured Candidatus Obscuribacterales bacterium
TGGAAGAATTAAAAAGGAAAGAAGCTCTATCCTTGTAGGAGATCGCGTCGAGCTTGGTGAGCTGGATCTCAACCGCAAAGAGGCCGTCATAATAAGATGTCTCGAACGAAGCAGCCAATCTTCTCGCCCCAATATTGCTAATGTTGACCAGGTTGTAATTGTACAGGCAATAGCGCAGCCTGAGTGGAACCAGTTGTGGTGCGACCGTTACATTGTCCACTTTCAGCTTGAAATGCCAGACACCATGCCGATCTTGTGCATTAACAAATGCGATCTAGCTCCAGGCGACCAGGCTTTATCTTTGCGCAACATTTATGAAGAATTGGGCTATAGAGTTCTGCTTTGTTCTGCTGCAAGCGGAATTGGAATGAACGAACTTGCAGAATTGCTTTCCGGTCGAATCACAGTGCTGGCCGGTCCTTCCGGCGTCGGCAAATCAAGTTTGCTCAATCGTCTGGAACCCGATTTGAATCTTAAAACCGGAATAATGGAGAACGAATTTGGAGTTGGTCGCCATACGACTACAGCATCTGAGCTTTACCAAATAAATCCACATTTCGAAAATTTAATGTTGTCAAGCACCCAAAAGACAGATGTCGCCTGGGTAGCCGACACACCAGGTTTCAATCTATCTGAACTGCGATGCCCAGAGCCACAAGAGGTTATGTGGCAGTTTCCCGAAATAGTAAAATTAAAGGACAGCTGCAGATTCTCTAATTGCACCCATCTAGTTGAAGACGGCTGCGTGGTCCTTGATGAAGTAAACCGAGAAGATACAAGTCCAGTGCTTGTAGAACGCTATAAAAGCTACGCCTCGATAATGGAACAATCAAAAGAGGCTTACGATGAGCGTCGCGCCACCTCAACCAAAATAGAATCAACCACCAAAATCGATGGTGGCACTGTGATACCAAAACTAAAAGGCAAATATAGAGCTTTATCCAGACGCAAAGAGAAACAGAAAGTCATTTACGACTTGAGCTCTCAGGAAGACGCAGACGAAGATCTTTGCGAAGAATAGATGTTGAGCTCTTCTTTCGAGCAAAAAAGAAGTATCAAAATAATCACGGCCCAAGCAAAAAATGGCTGGATAATCGCAGGCATGAAAGCAGTTACAAGAAAAAATGACCAGCTCAAAAACGGAAAACCTATAATCAAAGCTCTTAGCAGAGCGACTTTTTTACTCTGCATGTTTGCTTGAGGTAAAAGACCGAACAAAATCCACACTGCAGGTAATATCACGAAAACATAATCTTGTTTGTGGGTATGAGGACTGGTTATGAGCAGTGACAATAAAGTAATCGAGCCGAGATACATAAAGATACGATTATTGCCTTGTAAAATTGACTTTCTGTTTTTGTACCAAACATATGCAAGTACAAGACTTGCTAATATCCACAAAGCAGTCACTACCTTATGAATTTCTGGACCATCCGAATTTAACAAGCAGACTAATTGTCCTCGAATATTTTGTTGAGTTTCAGGTGATACACCAGTAACTTGACCGCCAATCTCACCAAACTTAAGCGCTTCTGGGTAGCCACCTACATTTTGCCATCCCAGAACAAAAATAGACCCAAGCAAATAAATCAGGCCCATCAAAGAAAATCCGGCAAAGAATTTTAAACCACCAAGTATCACACCAAGCAAAAACATAACGGGTGCATACTGTAATTTCAAAAGACAAAAACCACCAAGCAACCCAGCTTGGAACCATTTCTTATTCTGCAAACAGATGAAATAGCCTATAAATGCCGGATAAAGAACAAGAGCCACCTGAGCCAATCTAAAACAAAGCCAGTAAGGAAAACTGGCAAGCGTACCTATGACAAGACACGCTTTTTTGAATCTAGACAAATCAAAGGATTTAACCAGAAAGGCAATACTACATACGATACCGATTAATCCAAATGTCTCCCATAATACCCAGACCATTTTAAGAGGCAGAAAGGGTAGTGGCATCATTAGTAAAAAAAGGTAAGGTGGATATTGCGAATAGAAAATCTTGTCGAGTTTCATTCCTACTAATTGCTGTAAACCTTCATTTTGCAAAACAGGATCATAAATGTTGATATGGTCTTGAAGAGCACGCCAGGCGAGTTTCCCGTTGTTGTAATACAAAATAAAATCGCAAGTGTAAACCGCACCATCACGCTGGTACGCAAAAATCTTGTCGAGCATGAAAGCATTTATGGTATCGCCATAAGTGGCAAGAAACCAGAGCAGAAGAAAACTAAAATAAGCAAACCAGGCTTTCTTTTGAAGCGCAGTGCTCATCTTTTGCTTATGCCTTTGCTCTTACTGAGTCTAAAAACTGTTCGAAAGCCTCGTCATTAAGCAAATGTTTTGGTTTTTTGCCTGCAAAAGCATCGATAATAGCTTGTGCTGCGGTCATACTTATATTTTGTCTGGTCTGAAAACAAGCCGACCCAATATGAGGAGTGAGCACTACATTGTCGAGGTCGAAAAACTCTTGAGGAACATTTGGCTCATCCTCAAATACATCTAGTCCAGCTGCAAAAATTTTGCCTTCTTGCAAATGGCGCAATAGAGCCATCTGGTCGATGACAGCACCGCGGGAAGTGTTAATCAAAATTGCAGATTCTTTCATGCAATTGAGTTCTTTTTTACCAATTAATTTTCTGGTTGCACGATTAAGCGGACAATGAATTGAAATGAAGTCCGAGCTAGCAAGTAGTTCGACCATTTCAACCCGTCTTGCACCAATATCACGCTCTAGCTCTTTATCTAGCATGTCTTGCTTGGAGTGCCTGGTGTAAATAATTTCCATGCCAAAAGCAATAGCTCTTTTAGCAAAAGTTCTGCCTATCCTGCCCATGCCAATGACGCCGCAAGTTTTTCCTTGTAAATCAGGTCCCAGCATGAGATTGCTTTGAAAACCTTGCCACTTGCCCTGTCTTATATATCTATCGGCTTCGCAAATGCGACGCGAGCATGCAAGCAGTAATGCAAATGCCAAATCTGCGGTCGCATCATCCAATACTCCGGGAGTATTACAGACCAGAATGCCACGTTTGCTCGCTTCAGCGATATTGACGTTATCGAAACCAACTGCGCGGTTTGAAACCATCTTTAGTGAAGGGCAAGAATCCATTATCTTGGGAGAAACACTGTCCAGAGGTTCGCACAACACTGCATCGAAACCTTGCAGATTGCTAATCATCTCATTTTCTACAAACGGTTCGGTACGATCCATTTCCACAAAAAGAAACTGGTCGTCAATCGCTTTTTTTACAGCATCTTGCAAAACACCCATCACTGCAACTTTCGGCTTGATCAGATTCTTGCTCATGCGTGCACTTTAGTATCCTTGAAAATCATGTGCGACTCTAGCAAAGTGTTTATTTGCGCTATTTCAGCCATTGTACGTGCTTCGTCCCAACCAAGCATGTTCTGAACCAGACGTGCCACTTTTGGCACCGCATCCAGTGCCTGTTCCTGATGAACCAGACCGAGCCTAATTCGACGAAAGAGAATGTCACAAAGCGATATTGCCATTTCATGTTTGATTGTGTATACAACCTCGGCCATGATAGGCGGAAACTCAGAACAAATTCTTTTAGACAAAGATTCATCTGCTTGAACCAGATCAAGCACCTGTTCTGCACGCGAACCATAGCTTGAAATAAGGTGGTCTATAGTGGCTGGCTCCAGTCCTAGGCTTCGAGCCTTGGTCGAAACTATCGCCGTTTGAGTTAGATAATCCTCACGAGAAGTATATCCACCTAGCATTACGCGATCTGTAGTTGAAGGGTGAAATTTACCGCGCTCGTTGTCAGCGAACTGCTCTAAAGCTTTGTCCACCACTTGTTGCGCAAGAATTCTGAAATTGGTTAACTTACCACCTACGATACCAATAGTTTGGTGAGGACCTACAAAAATTTTGTGTTCTCTAGACATGTTTGCAGTCGACTCGCCGTTATCTTCGTTAACTAACGGCCGCAATCCGGCCCAGGCTGCAATCACGTCGTCTCTCTTCAACTTTCTTCGGCTTGTGTAATGGTTGACCACCGATAGTAGAAAATCTATTTCTT
>CAZFKB010000193.1:0-3875 GCA_964519785.1 uncultured Candidatus Obscuribacterales bacterium
CTTCGGGTGCTTTCTGTTCGATTGCCTGGTCTTTGTCGTGAGGTGGCGAATCGGGGCTTGCTATATGAGGAGTATTCTCGGCAGGTTCTTGCGAAACAACTTGAGTCATAGCATCAAGCCTTGCTTTGTATTCGAACTGTCGCTGACCACTCGTTTTACTGATTGCATATTGCAAAAACTGTTTGCACTGGTCGGTCTGATTCTTCTTTTTGTAGTTATCTATTAGTTTTATTGCAACCGCGTCTACTTGGACTTCTTCGCCTCGTTTATGGAAAGGAAAATCAAAGGATGCGCGCAAGAGCTGGTCTGCATCGGCATCTTGTGACATTGCTAGATTTCTGTCAGCCAGGCGCGCGAATTTCAAACAAATTGGCACCACCGCAGCAGTTGCAAACCAATTTGGCGAATGCATGAACTGAATCACTCGACTCCATTTTTGCTTAGAACGCTCGAACTCATGCTCATCTGCAAGCCTTTCTGCATCGTGCAGCATAAGATCCATGCCCATGTTATCGAATAAATCGCCATCGCGAGCTTCGCTAAAAGCGGGCGCTCCAGAAGCAAAAATTGTAAAAAGCAAAATTGAGATAATTTGTTTTTTCATGAATTTACTACTTATTGTGGGTTTTGATTTAGGATGCTGATTTGTTTTTTTGTTTTATTTTGTGAGCTATAAAAAATGCCAGTCCGCCACCGGCAACAATTCCGAGAATTCGACCAATTATTTCGCCGATACTTTTGGAATTATTTGGATAAAGTTCGTTCGTTCGCTTTGTGTCGACTTTGAATGAATTGAAGAATTCAGGATTTTGAGTAGCCCCAGCCTGAGATACAGCAATTAGACAAAAGCCCACATTCTTATTTTCGCTCAATGCAGCGATCATTTGAAGCCTTGCAGGCCCGACACTTATAAATGTCTTTTTGCCCGCCCAACCATCACCTTTCGCATCTTCGGTCTTATCTATTTTAAGAGCGACGCCGGCAGCTTGGGCTTGCTTCTTGAATTCAGATATCGCACCCTCGCCTATCGACTCAATAGCTCCAGGACCGGCTTGAATGCCAGCAGCATGAGTTATAGAGTAATTTGTACCGTCTTCGTTTGCAGTAAAAGCATGAATAGTGACATTTTTGACGTGCTTGTCCACTGCTTTGGTGTCAGCTGGCATCAAGATAGAAAAATCCTTGCCAGTACTTTGAACTTGCTTCCAGTCGCTTTTTGCAAACACTCCTACCGGAAAAGCAAACAAAGCTGCCACTATTATTGGTGCCGACCATTTCAATATTTTTTTCATTTGTTCCTCATTTGCTAAATTTTTTCAAGTCCAAAAAAAGGAATGAAAATAATACCGGTCAACACTAAAATGGCGATGATGAGCAAGACGCCCTTAATCGTAATTTGTTTCTGAACCTTCAAATCTCCCTCTGGATAATGCCACCATTTGAGATGTTTAACAGTAAATGGCACCACAAACCATTGCATCATAGATACAGAAAGCAAGATAGATACGAGCATTTTCCAGACGTGAGGAAGATTCGAAAGAAATGGAAAAGTGATCAGAGCTTGCAAAAAAAGCAGTGTGGGATAAAGCGCAACCAGAATTGTCATCGCCATTTTCCATGGTGGAATTTTCACTGCTTGTGGTGGCTGGAACCAAAGATCGAAGCCCTGTCCAATACGGCGCATCTTAAATTCGCCAAATTCCTGATTGAATTTCGCGTTCAATTCAGCGCGAGTCTCTGAGCCAATCCAGTTATCAAGATTATTTTTACTATCAAATCTAACCAGAGTAATCCACTCATCGTGCAGCCCTTCTTCTGGAGGAAACACTTCTGTGCGTTCATATCCTGGAAATTTCGAAGACGCTTCGGTCATTAGTTTTTGCCAGTCTAAAAAAGCTTGCGACTTTTCTTTGGCTATTCTCTGCGAAACGACCATGATCAAATCAGAGCCCGGTGGCAGGACAGTTGGGCTTACTACTTTGATTTCTTCCTGCACCGGTAATTCCACTAAAGCCGCTAAGGGGACATTTTCGCTGATTGACAACAAAATATGACTGGGTCCAGTCGCAAAATTGCAATTATGATATGCTGACCCTTAGTTCCGTTAATTTATCGGGTAATCATGGGCTTTTCAAGCACTAAAAACAAGCTATGGCATGGCCTTTTCGCCACAAGTCTCTCACTGTTTCTTATCGCCAGCTCAAAGCCCGTTGCTTTGGGTGCTGAGGCTTCTGAATCTGTCGTATTGAATGCGATGGAAAAAGAGTTGAACAGGTCGTTTTCCAAACTAAAAGACATCGGTCCTGAAAAACTTTATTTTCTAAGTTACTCGGTGTACGACATAAAAAATGTTGTTCTTTCTGCTAATTATGGTGCGCTAGACGATGATAGCGACGACCACGACCGTCGCTTGAGCGTTGATCTGAGGGTGGGCAGCAAAGAACTCGATAATACGCACCAGATTCGCGGAAGCTCTTTTGGCATGCCGATGTCCTTCATATCATTTTCGGCATCGTCTTTCACTTTCCCTTTAGACGACGACGAAGTTGCAGTCCGCGACACTCTCTGGCTGACGACAGACCGCGCGCTCAAAGCAGCACAGAAAAAATTCTTTCACGTAAAAGCAAATAAACAAGTCAAAATCGAAGCCGAGGATGAATCTGCCGATTTTTCAGAAGCACCAAAAGTGGTGCATTCAGACAAACCAATTGAATTTTCTATAGATAAAAAAGCCTGGGGCGACACTTTACGCAAAGCCTCAGCAATCTATAAAGACTATCCTGCTATCTTTTATTCTGGCGTTGACCTAAAAGCAGAAAGCGTGCGTCGCTTTCTGGTAAACAGTGAAGGAAGCAAAATCGACGACAGTCGCTTCGAATTCAGAGTGACTACCTCGGCAAGCGCCATGGCAAAAGACGGAATGGTGGTATCACTTTTCGACAGTATTGAAGTGACAGAACCAGACAAATACCCTTCGCCTGAAAAAGTAGAAGCGATGGTAAAGCAGCTTGCCACTTCTGTTATCGAACTTGCAAACGCGCCAGCAGCTCAACCCTATGTGGGACCGGCTATTCTAAACGGAAAGGCCTCGGGTGTTTTCTTCCACGAAGTACTCGGTCACAGAATAGAAGGTCACAGACAAAAAGACGAATATGAGGGCAGAACGTTTACTCAAAAAGTGGGCGAAAAAATAATGCCACCATTTATTTCGGTCAAAGACGATCCGACTGTAAGCAAGCTTGGCGACAATCTTTTGGTTGGTCATTACAAATTTGACGACGAAGGAGTGGCAGCCCAGAAAGTCAATATTGTAGAAAACGGAGTTCTGCGTAATTTCTTGATGGGACGCAGCCCTATTCGCAATTTTGCAAGTTCGAACGGACATGGACGTTGTGTACCAGGAATGCATCCTGTGGCTCGGCAAGCCAATTTGATTGTCGAATCGCAAAAGAAAGTTCCGTACAAAAAATTGCGTGCAATGCTCTTAGCCGAAGCCAAAGCTCAACACAAACCATATGGATTAGTGATTGATGAGATTGCAGGAGGATTCACCACAACTCAAAGCTTCATGCCGCAAAGCTATTCGCTTCTACCACTTCGAGTCACCAAAGTATTTGTAGATGGAAGGCCCGACGAACTGACTCGTGGAGTAAATATTGTAGGCACGCCACTTGCTTCTTTAGAGAAAATTGTTTTTGCCAGCAGTGAAACAGCAACTTTTAACGGGCGATGCGGAGCCGAATCTGGATGGGTTCCGGTTTCGGCTAGCTCGCCAAGCTTGCTTATCAAAACGATAGAACTAGAAAAAGGCTTGAAAGAGCAAGAGCGACCGCCAATCTTGCCGCCGCCAATTTCGGAGAAGAAGAAATAATGCA
>CAZFKB010000194.1:0-3860 GCA_964519785.1 uncultured Candidatus Obscuribacterales bacterium
GTAAATCCTCGGATCCGCTCGAAACCAAAGTACCTGAAGTCAACGCCATTCAGGCAGCGAAAAAAAGAAAGGGGCGATCGAGCGTAGCCTTGATTCCATGCGATTCTTACGACCTCGACATGGTGTCAGTTTTGAAGGAATATGCGCTTAAGCTCAAACTACCAGTGGTCAAAGACAAAAAGGTAGTGATCAAACCTAACATGGTCGAGTTCAGAGAAGACAGACCAATTCACACTAACCCTCGTGTGCTCACCTGGGCTATTCAGTTGATGAAAGAATTGGGTGCCGCTGAAATTGTGGTGGCTGAAGGTCCAGGGCACATGCGCGACACAGAATTTCTGCTTGAATCGATGGGAGTCAAAGATGTCTGTCTCAAAGAAAATGTTCGTTTTGTGGACCTCAATTTGGACGACCTGGTCAAAGTCGATAACAAAGACGGTTTCAATGGTCTCAAAAAAATGTATTTGCCTAAAACAATCATGGATGCAGATTGTGTGGTCAGCCTTCCTAAGCTCAAAATGCACCACTGGGTTGGCGTGACATGTTCTATGAAAAACTTGTTTGGCTGCGTTCCTGGTCGCAAATATGGATGGCCTAAGAATCTTCTGCATATAAAAGGAATCCCTGCCACCATAATCGACCTTCAACATATGATAAGACCGGCGTTCGCTATCGTAGATGCGGTGGTCGCAATGGAAGGCGATGGACCCATAAATGGAACTGCAATCAAAACTGGATTCCTGGCGATGTCAGATGACCTTGCCGCTTTAGACGCTACTTGCGCGCGCATTACTTCAATGCCGGTGGAAGAACTTTCATACATGATCTTGGCTGGCAAAAGCGTGGGGAATATCGAGCCAGCAATGATTGATCTGATTGGCGGAAAAATTGAAGACTATAAAAAACCATTCAAGCAGCCAATAACTTTTGCCGACAAAACTCTCTTGAGCCGCGCCGGGCAAGAAGGCAGCTAGAAAATTCGAAATTTGTTGTGGGGGATGCTAATTATGCCTATGATAATAATAGGAGAGTTATGCTGCCAGTCCGCCTCAAAGAACTAGCCGAACAAAGATACAGCCAGGAAGTATTCCTTCGTGCTTTATTTGATCTTGCTCTAGAAGAGCAGTGGACAGACCTGAGTCATATGATTCAGCACGATATGGCAAAAGCAATACTTGCTGATTATTCTCTCGAACAGGGTCTTGGATATCTTAATCAGAAGATCTATATGGAATTCTGGGAAGACGTCATAGAAATAGGCTGGGTGCAGTTTTGTCGACACACCGGGCTGGAGCGCGACAAAGTAGACATGCGGCTCAAGGAATTTCGTGAAGCGATTTAAGTGGTATCGAATAAAGTGCTATTTGTGAGCGTGCTCAGAGTAGCGAACTACCATCGCATATCCGGCTGGTGCTTGTCCCTCGCCTTTAGATTGGCTTGATAATAGGGATCCAAACGACCAAACCCCTGGATTGTCAGCCATGAAATCAGCATCTACTCTATCGCCCGGTTGAAGGGTTATGGTGTCTCTGAAAACATGCGGTTCTAATGGGTCGGAGCCATTAGTCGAAACAATTTCAAAATGGTGACCGCTCAGATGCAGTGGAATAGCCTCTTTGCTCGCGTTCAACAAACGCAGACGTACGCGCTCTCCGTGACGCAGTTCGATTGGTGGTATATCTGGTGCTGTTTTGCCATTTACCAGATATGTATTCGAAAGGCTTGAGCCTTGATTTTGTCCTGCTGCTTGTACAGATTTTTTCGCCAGAGCTTGAGAAAAGACGAGTGCGATGTCTTGCTGAGGAGCTCTTGTCGATGGGTGTTGGGGGTCTACGATCAACATCCCGTAGAGTCCATTGTCTTTTTGTTTGCTGTGAATAATCTGGGGATAGTACCAGAAGGTTCCGGCTTTTTCGGCTACGAACTGGTAAGCAAAAGCTGCATTGGGAGCGACGATACCTTGATCTTTTCGAGGCAGACCGCTTACCGAGTGAGGTAATTTCAATCCGTGCAAATATAAGCTTGTGGCGCTTTTACTGTTGTTGTGCAATATAATTCGGACTGGTTCTCCCTGCAGTACGCGAATAGCAGGACCCGGCAGACGTTCGTTATAAGTAAGAGCATGAGCCGTTTTTCCTCCACCGACATCTAACTCTTTTTCTTTGACCAGCAGATGAAATTCACGACAATTGATTTCGCCTGTGCTTGCTTTGCGTTGAATTTCGCCCATTTTTTTCATGGCGTCATCAATTTCTGAGTTGATGTCTTTCATTTCGTTGCGCATTTTGTGCAACTCTTCTTTTTCGGCTGCCTGTTCTTCTGCCAGATCTCCATCTATAAGCTCTGCCAGAGCCGCATTTGGCTGAACTTGCATTAAAAGCAGAGCCGAGAAAATCATAAATTTTTTCAACTTAAGTACCATTTGTTTTCACTTTTCCCCTGACAACGCAACTGCGATGCGATGATGCAGTAAGATCCTAGCCTAAGTCTACTAATTAATGGGCCCGACGGAGGCATTCTTTGTGATACCGCGATATACAAGACCGCAAATGGGAGAAATTTGGACCGAGGAGTCCAAGTACCAGACCTGGCTGGAAGTCGAGCTTGCAGTGTGCGAAGCGCAGCGTCAGGCAGGCGAAGTCCCTGACGAAGTCATGGCTGAAATTAAGTCTAAAGCTAAATTCGACATCAATCGTATATACGAAATTGAAGCGGTAGTTAAGCACGATGTAATTGCATTTCTTACAAGTGTCAATGAATTTGTTGGCGATTCAGGGCGCTATATTCACAGAGGCCTTACAAGTTCTGACGTAGTTGATACAGCGCTTGCACTCAATATGCGCAAGGCTGGCAGGCTGCTTGAAGTCGAGTTGCAAAACTTGCATGATGCCATTCTTGAAAAAGTAAAACAGCACAAAGATACAGTTACCATCGGTCGCTCGCACGGCATCCATGCTGAGCCTACTACGTTTGGTTTTAAATTGTCTATCTGGCTCGAAGAAGTGCGTCATCACCAAACCAGGCTCAAAGACGCAATTGCCATGATTTCGGTTGGAAAAATGAGTGGGGCGGTAGGAACCTTTTCTAATATTTCGCCAGCTATCGAAGAAAAAGCCTGTCAGATTTTGGAGCTTACACCCGCACCGATTTCTACCCAGGTTGTGCAGCGAGATCGGCATGCTCAGTTCATTTGGACTCTTGCAGTAATTGGATCGAGTCTGGAAAAATTTGCTACAGAAATCAGACATTTGCAACGGACAGATGTTTTGGAAGCAGAAGAGCCATTTACGCAAGGACAAAAAGGTAGTTCTGCAATGCCACACAAGCGTAATCCTGTGGGCAGTGAAAATATCACCGGGCTAGCTAGAATTTTAAGAGCGAATTCGCTTGCCGCTCTTGAAAATATTCCGCTTTGGCATGAGCGCGATATCTCGCATAGCTCTGTAGAGCGAGTGATAGTGCCAGATTCGACCATACTTCTGGACTATATGCTCAGTCGTTTCACTGGTATCGTTAAAGGTCTTGTTGTTTATCCAGAAAACATGAAACGCAATATGGATGTTTTTGGAGGGATCATTTTCTCGCAGGCTGTTTTATTGAAGCTGGTCGAGAAAGGCATGACCAGAGAAGATGCCTATGCACTGGTGCAATCGCACGCTATGAGCGTATTCAATCAAGAAGGCAAAAGCTTCAAAGAATCTCTCTTAAACGATAAAAATGTGAGTGATAAACTCTCAAAAAAAGAAGTGGAAGAGTGTCTCAGTCCTCAAAATTATTTGCAAAATCTGGAGAAAGTCTTCACTAGACTGGGTGTATAAAATGAGTATCGATCCAAAGAAAAAACTTGCCGGTATCCTGCT
>CAZFKB010000195.1:0-3816 GCA_964519785.1 uncultured Candidatus Obscuribacterales bacterium
ATTCGGGCGTCATATCGCCCTGGCATCCTCTTGTATTGGTGAAATATTGCAGTGAGCAAAAATTCCAAAAACGGTCAACCAGACGGCGATTGCATCGTTGTTCGTGGCGCCAGACAACACAATCTCAAAAACATAGACATCAAAATCCCTCGCAACAAACTTGTTGTGATAACTGGAGTTAGCGGTTCGGGTAAATCCTCGCTTGCTTTTGACACTATTTTCGCTGAAGGGCAAAGACGTTATGTCGAATCGCTTTCAGCCTATGCCAGACAATTTCTTGGTCAATTAGACAAACCTGATGTAGATGCGATTGAGGGTCTGAGCCCATCTATCTCAATCGACCAGAAAGCCACAAGTCACAACCCAAGGTCCACCGTAGGCACTGTGACTGAAATATACGACTATTTGCGGTTGCTTTACGCGCGCGTGGGCGTCCCACACTGTCCCAAGTGCGGCGCCACTATCAATCCTCAAACCATAGACCAGATTGTTGACCACGTGCTTGAATTCAAAGACGGCACCAAATTACAAATTTTGGCTCCACTTATTTCTGGTAGAAAAGGAGAGTACAAAGAACTTTTCCAGGAGCTGAAACAAGAAGGATTTGTGCGGGTTAGAGTCGACGGGAAAGTTCATCATTTAGATGACGAAATCGAACTCGATAAACAAAAAAAACATAATATCGAATTAGTGGTCGACCGCATTGTGATGAAAGACGGTATTCGATCGCGTTTAGCTGACTCTTTGTCAGTCGGCTTAAAATGGGGCAAGTCGAGTGTTCTTGTTGATGTGCTAGATAACGATGACGAGCCTTTGTTGTTCTCCGAAAAATTTGCTTGCGCAAAGTGCAATATCAGTTTGTCTGAGATTTCACCACGTATTTTCAGTTTCAACAGTCCTTATGGTGCTTGTGCTGATTGTCACGGTCTTGGCTCTACTTATGAAGTAGACCCTTCGATGGTAATTCCAGATCCAAGCAAATCGCTAGATGAAGGCGCTATTTATCCCTGGTCAAAAACAGGAAATCCTTATTACAATCAGATACTAAGTTCGGTGGCAAAACACTATAAGTTCAAAGTCGCCACACCTTATTGCGACCTTACCGAAAAGCAGCAAGAAATTCTTTTATATGGCTCTGGAAGCGAAAAAATCAAACTTGCTTACGATGCATTCGATGGTACTGGATTTTACGAATACAAACGAACGTTCGAAGGAGTAATAAACAACCTAAAACGACGATACGATGAAACCAGCTCGGATAAAATTCGCCAGGATATCGAGCAGTACATGACTCAGCGTACATGCACCGTATGCGATGGCAGTCGCTTGAAGCCAGAAAGCATGGCAGTCACCGTTGACAAACTCTCTATTGGTCAGGTTTGTAAGCTTCCAATCAGCGGATGTCAGAAATTTTTCCATGCTCTGGAAAACCGACTTTCTGCCCGCCATGCAAAAATTGCTCACCAGGTTTTAATTGAAATCACTTCGCGCATAAAATTCCTGGTCGATGTCGGACTTGGATATTTATCTTTAGAGCGTCAAGCCGGAACGCTGTCTGGAGGCGAAGCTCAGCGCATTCGTCTGGCCACTCAAATTGGCTCTGGCCTGTCTGGAGTACTTTATGTATTAGACGAACCATCAATTGGTTTGCACCAGCGAGACAATACAAAATTAATTGAAACATTGAAACGACTGCGCGAGCTAGGCAATACCTTGCTCGTCGTAGAACACGATGAAGACACTATTCGCGCAGCCGACTGGGTTATCGATATCGGACCTGGAGCTGGTGTTCATGGTGGCAATGTGGTGGCACAAGGTGAATTTGACGATATTTTAAAAGTAAAAGGTTCATCCACTTCCGATTATCTTTCCGGACGCAAGAAAATTCATGTCCCTCTCAAGCGTCGTGAAGGAAATGGGCTTGGAATCAAAGTTTACGGTGCAAACAAAAACAATTTGAAAGATGTTGAAGTTACAATTCCGCTTGGCAAATTTGTTTGCGTAACCGGTGTGAGCGGCTCAGGCAAATCGACACTTGTAAACGATCTAATTCATTTGTATATGAAACATCATTTACACGGTACCACACCAAAACCTGACGGTATCAAAACAATTACTGGTCTTGGCGCAATAGACAAAGTAATCGACATAGACCAGTCACCTATTGGTCGCACCCCTCGGTCCAACCCTGCTACTTATACAGGGCTTTTCGACGCTATTCGCGAAGTCTTTTCGATGACCACCGAAGCCAAAGCACGCGGTTACCTGCCTGGACGTTTTTCATTCAACGTCAAAGGCGGTCGTTGCGAAGCTTGCTCTGGCGAGGGCATGAACGAAATAGAAATGAATTTTCTTCCTTCTGTTTTCGTTACTTGCGATGTGTGCAATGGTGCCCGCTATAACCGTGAAACTTTAGAAGTAAAGTTCAAAGGTAAATCTATAGGTGACGTGCTTGAAATGACAGTCGAAGAAGCCACAGACTTTTTTGCAAGCATTCCCAAAGCACACACCAGACTTCAAACCATGAAAGAAGTCGGACTCGACTACATAAAACTGGGTCAGCCAGCTACCACCTTATCTGGTGGCGAAGCCCAGCGAGTCAAACTAGCCACAGAGCTTTCAAAACGCTCAACCGGCAAAACATTCTATATTCTGGATGAGCCAACGACTGGTCTGTCTTTCGCCGATGTGGACAAATTGCTTTCAGTCTTGAATAAACTGGCAGATGCCGGCAACACAGTTCTCATCATCGAACATAACCTCGACGTGATTAAACAGGCAGATTGGATTATCGACCTGGGACCAGAAGGTGGGCTTGAAGGTGGTAATGTTATAGTGGCTGGGACGCCGGAAATAGTATGCGAGCATCCACGTTCTTACACAGGCGAATATTTGAAACCTTATCTGGCAAAATCGAAAATAATGGCTTGATACGAGGCATTAATGCAAGATTCTAAAGATCAAAACAAAGCAGTCGACAACCTCCGAAAACGAGGTCATCGCATCACTTCGCAAAGACAGACCATTCTTGAAATTTTTGCCGAGTTGCCGCACGGCGAACACCTCTCAGCTGAAGAACTGCACGACAAATTATGCGAAAGAGGAGCGGCTGTGAGTCTTGCCACCACTTACCGAACTCTCAAATTATTATCGTCACTGGGAGCACTTCGCGAACTCGATTTTGCTGAAGGTCACAAACACTACGAATTGAAACAAGACGATCTACCGCACCAACACATAATCTGCACTGGTTGCAATCAAACCACCGAATTTGAAGACCATTTTCTGGAGCAAGCTGGACAGAAAATTGGAGCAAGATACAATTTTGAAGTAGTTGATGCCCAATTCAAAATTTTCGGACTCTGTCCAAAGTGTCAGAAAGGGGCATGATATGACTCCTTCGAACATGAGTCTGGCGGATGCAAAAGATGGGCAACAACTTTTAGTGGTTGAAATGGCTAACGAAACTGTCAACAAGCAAGCGTTGCGCTTTGGTATTGGCAAGGGTTCGCTTATCACCGTACAGAAAAATATTAGTAAAGGACCGGTAATCATCAGTCGTAATCAGTTGGAAATAGCTATAGGCAGAGAATTAGCCTTGCAAATCAAAGTGAGTTCAAAAGAATGAGCACAAGAAATTGTCAAAAATGTCAGTATTCGCTTGTCGCTACAAGTAGTCAAGCCTCGATTAAGTGCCCAAGGTGCAACACTTGGAATGACCCTCTACCATCTGGCGGCGGCTGTAATTCAGGCGGCGGTTGCTCTTCCTGCGCCCCATCGCACACCCAAACCAGTCAGGGCGGATGCTGTTCCGAT
>CAZFKB010000196.1:0-3768 GCA_964519785.1 uncultured Candidatus Obscuribacterales bacterium
AGGGGGTGCACTACCACTGTGCTACATGGGCGTAAACCCAGCGCTGCCGCATAAAGTTTATTACGATACTTTGGCTCAGTAGCAAATTTTTAAGTAATTGTACGTTTTCCCTCCACAGACTGTTGTTTTGCTTCGTTTTTAAATATGGGCAGGACTGGATTTGAACCAGTGTAGGCTTACGCCAACGAGTTTACAGCCCGTCTCCTTTAACCACTCGGACACCTGCCCCTAAGCCGGTAATGGGATTCGAACCCGCAACCTACGGTTTACAAAACCGTTGCTCTACCGTTGAGCTATACCGGCATAAGGAAAATGAATTCTACTTATATATATAAACAAAGTCAATTTTTGTAGGCGCTTCTAGAAAATCTTGCTTTACGTCTGTTTATCAGATTTAGACTGGTTCTTAGCAAGTGACTGCTGACGAGCAATTTCATAAAGCGCAATCCCGCATGCTACAGATGCGTTTAACGACTCGGTCTTGCCAAGCATTGGAATATTGACCAATACATCACACGTCTCTTCAACCAGACGTCTCATCCCCTTGCCTTCGCTTCCAACAAGCAGAACTATTTTGCCGTTCAAATCTACCTTATATATAGGTTCTCTTGCATTTGGTGCCAGCCCGATAACCCAGAAATTTTCTTCTTTCAAGGTCTCAAGAGTGCGCACGAGATTTGTCACTTGAAAAACTGGAATATAGGCAAGCGCACCGGCACTTACCTTGGCTACCGTTTGAGTAACCTGAACATTACGTCGGTCTGGAACCACCACTCCACAAGCACCAATTGCTTCAGCAGCTCTGACTATGGCGCCTAGGTTACGCGGGTCTTCTATACCGTCACACGCAACAATCATGGCATTACCATCCAGATTTTTGACCATATCGAATAGGTCTGCCTGTGTCTTTAGCTTTGTCGGGCTGAGACTGGCAACTACGCCCTGGTGCCTTGTCTGGCGCCCTACCAAAGAATCAAGCTTGAAACGAGGAACGTCCATTACGACGATTCCTTCCTTTTTTGCCAGGCTCTTGATTTGGTGCAAACGTGGATCGTCTTTTGCCTGCTGCGATTCCATGTAAATGCGATTGACCGACGCGAGTTCTGCTCCCTGATCGTCACTCTGGCGCTCGTCTATCTGCTTGAGATAAGCAAGAACGGTATTACGCCCGCAGATAAGCTCGTTATTTTGCTCTTCGTCATTGTTCATTTGGGAATACCACCATGGACAGAGGATAGCACCCTACTTATTATCAGGTCATGTTATTTGATGTGGTATTTTTTGGACTTCCAGCGGCACTCATGGTGTGCCTGGCGGCTCACGCCGTTCGTGACGACGATTTTAGATTCTGGTTGCCCGCTTTTGCCACAAGCTCATACTGTCTCTTTTATCTCGTCGGTGGCAAAGACGTACTTTTATATTTGACAATGGCTGTGCTCATGGGTGGCGGAGTGTTGTCCTGCGCAGGCTCAGCAGCAGGTGCGGGCGGAATTTAGCCTAAAAAAAAACACAACCGATAACGGTTGTGCTTTTTAAAATTGATTATTCCATCCGAGCTTTTTTCAAACCTGTTGTAATCGGGATGGCATGCCGATTTTGTTGTGCCTCTGCTAAAGAGCGCATATTGATTCCGTGCTTTTTCAACCAGCGCGAGATAGTATTGGGGTCGCACCAACGATTTTCTTGTTCGCGATAAAGTTTGGCAATCTCGACCGTGCTCAATTTCTCTTTCACATACCGGTCATAAAGCCATTCTTTATCCTGGTAGAGGGTTTTATTTCGAAGACTTTTACTCAACTTGTTTCACTCCCTGCAAGGAGGCCTCTCTTGTACTACATATTCTAATTGTTATGGCTAACCCTTCTCTTTGCAACCCCTTTTTCTCATAATTTTGGATTATATTTTTGACTAACAATGAAAAACGATAAAAAAACGGCTCTTTTCAAGCTCCCGCAAGTCGATTTGATTTTGAATCAAGCGACTCTCGAACAGCTGGTAAAAAATGAGAAAGTAGACCGAACAGTGCTGACCCGACTTACAAGAGAGGTCTTGCAGGAGAAAAGACGATTCTTAGAGCAAAATTCAAACCAAGCTCATGAGGAACTGAGTGCAGAATCAATTGCCAAACAAGTATTAGAAAAATGGCGCGATTTATCTAAAAGTAGTATGAACCGCGTAATCAACGCGACAGGAGTAATTTTAAACACCAATCTTGGTCGCGCGCCGCTTTCTTCGTCGATTGCCGACCAAGTCAGTCAGCTCATCACAGGATATTGCAATCTCGAATACGATCTCGACAAAGGTGAGCGCTCTCACCGAACTAATAATGTAAGTCGTTTGATTCAAATTCTCACTAATGCCGAAGATGCCCTTGTAGTCAATAATAATGCAGCCGCTGTCATGCTTGCCATTTGCAGTATTGCTCAGGCAAAAGAAGTGGTAGTCTCGCGTTCTGAACTAATTGAAATTGGTGGCAGTTTCAGATTACCCGACGTGATACTGGCAGCCGGAGCCAAACTCAAAGAAGTTGGCACCACAAATAAAACACGATTACAAGATTTCGCTTCTGCAATAACTGACGATACCGCCTGCATTCTTAAATGTCACCAATCAAACTTCAAAATTATTGGATTTACAGACGAAGTGAAAGCAAGAGACCTTGCGACTTTATCCAAAGAAAAAAACATTCCGTTTATACATGATCTTGGCTCGGGGTCTCTGGTAAACATAGACGAATTTGGTCTTGCCCACGAACCCACAGTTCAAGAATGTATAGAGGAAGGTGCAGACCTGGTGCTATTTTCGGCAGACAAACTGCTGGGCGGAGGGCAAGCAGGAATAATTGCAGGACGCAAAGATCTTGTGGCGAAGCTCGCCAATCATCCTATATATAGAACGCTTCGCCTCGATAAATTGAACATAGCAATGCTCGAGTCTGTACTATTGAGTTATTTGAAAACCGACGTATTCGAGTGTATGCCTGCTCTTAAAATGGCAAAAGATTCGGTGGAAGATCTAAGGAAACGAGCCGAGAAGTTTGTTCAATCAATATCGAAAGAATGCAAAGTTTCACTGAAAATAGAACCGATCAGCACGACATCTACATTTGGTGGCGGCAGTCTGCCAGGGCAAACTTTAGATAGTTTTGGACTCTCGCTCACCGCAAATGGTGACATAAGTGCATCTCGTCTTGCTAAGTATTTAAGGCTTTGCAAGGTTCCGGTGATAGCCATGGTTCAAAGAGAAAAAGTAATTCTCGATTTCAGAACCATTTTGCCCGAGGACGAAACGGAGTTGTTGAGTGCCATAAATAATTTTTCTCACTATTCAAGTGGTTATAATAAACAAGATTAATACTCGGGGAGCAAGCGATGGAACGGGAAGTCGAAGAACAGTTTTCCTTGCTGAACAAAAAAATTGAAGAGCAGTTTCGCTTCACTCGAAACGTTATTGTGCTTTGCACACTTACGATTCTTGGCATTATTGTATTCACCGTCACCACAACACTCGAAGCTTTGCCACCACTGGTAATTTCACACTGCATGGTCAATCTCGATCAAATCGTGACCGAGTGGAAAGCCTGCGAAGCCGCTCAAGCCAGACGTAATAAGCAGTCTGTGGCTCCAACTACAATAACCAAATAGACTCAAATTAGTACTAGCGCAACATATCCTGACGCTTTTTAACTTCAGCTTCTACTTCATCAGCTGAAATGTTATTCACTTGCATTGGACCTGCGCAAATTTCTCGCCATGGAGCTCCCGCAAG
>CAZFKB010000197.1:0-3753 GCA_964519785.1 uncultured Candidatus Obscuribacterales bacterium
GCACGAACCAGTCGTTTACGCGTGCTGTTCGGTTCTTGCAACAACTAAACTTGACGTGAATCGTAAAGTAAAAGAAATAATGGACGTGCGCAAAGTAAGTTTTGCCAGTGCTGACAAGACTCTAGAGCTCACAGGCATGATGATTGGCGGGGTTACGCCATTTGCCCTGCCGGAAATTCCTTATTATATAGATTCAAAAGTGATGGAACAGCCCGAAGTGATTATCGGTGGTGGCAATCGCTCGTCCAAAGTTGTTGTAGCGCCTGACCAATTGCTCAAAATCCCCGGTGCGCGGGTAATTGCGGGTTTGGCTATTGACAAAGTAATGGTTTGATTCTCATTCGCATTTTTGGGTTTGTTATTGAGAATGGTCGTTGTCATTAGAAAATGTGTAATAAATATTTCCCCGGAAAAATCAGCCTTTCGGGCGAGGAATAAACAAATTTATTGAGAACTATTCCCAAAAGCTTCATTTCGTGTTATTGTTTTGGTGTTGAAGCAAACTCCTCTGCGTGGTGGTCGTAACACTTGCCAGTTACGACCGCCAGGCGCAGCAGGCACTAGATGGTATACGCCGTTATGGTATATACTTTCTCCCTTCAGCGATTTCAGGAACATATGGATTTAACATGAGCAGATACACCGGACCAAAAGCTAAAAGATGCAGAGCTGTAGGAGCTAACCTCTACGGCAACGACAAATTCGATCGTCTACACAAAAACTATCCGCCAGGTCAGCACGGTCAGGCGCGTAAGAAAAAATCTGACTTCGCTCATCACTTGCTCGAAAAGCAAAAAATTCGTTGGACCTATGGTCTGAATGAGCGTCAATTCCGCAACTTGTACGACGAAGCTGCCAGAACCAAAGAAGCTACTGGCACAGTTCTACTTAAATTCTTAGAAAGCCGTCTCGACAATATCGTTTTCCGTTCCGGGTTGGTTGCAAGCCGTGATCAGGCTCGCCAATTCGTCTCACACGGTCACGTACTTGTTGAAGGCAAGAAAATGACCATTCCTTCTGCTCGCATGTGGGTAGGAGCCAAGATTACATTCAAAGAGAAATCTATTGAAGCTCTCAAGAAAATTTCGACCGGTCTGACACCAGTCCGTCCTGACTGGCTGACAATCGACGAGAAGGCTTACACCATTGTGGTGAACGCAATTCCTGAGCGCGACCAGATTGACCAGACATTCAAAGAAAACCTGGTTGTTGAATATTACTCACGTAAGTAAGCTTCAATTCTCGGTTTCGAAAGAAAAGAAAATCAAAAGAGACGGTTTGCAAAGACCGTCTCTTTTAGTTTTAGTGCTATTGCTCTTAAGTCTATCTAGTTAGACGAAGAAACGAATTGTGTAGCCAGTGACTGTAAGCGCTCTTCCATCAACTGAATGCGCATGTTGACCTGACGTGGATCGAAACTATTAGGATCGAAATCGCAGCCGACCCATTGCAAAGTGTCCAGGTATTGCTCGTTTTCGGGGTCTTCGATAATGCTTATGAAATTAGCATAGCCTTCTACGCCGCCAACATCTTCTGGCGGGCAGGCGCGCTTGCCCATTGTGCATTGAGCAATGGCATTTTCAGGCACGTCTGAATGTTGAATATCTTCAAGCACAATGCGGTGTTTCCAATCGTCGCCATAATCGTAAATATAGAAAATTTCGTCGCCGCGCGCTGCAAGCAGGTCTGAAAGAGCATAACTGTTATAGTCGAGGATTGTTTCACCAGATTCTGCTTCATCAGGGTCTCCAAAAACCTTGCCGTGCTGCTCGAAATGATGCAGGTGGGTGTTGAACCAACCCATCGCAATTTGAATCACTTCGTGAACGATAGACAAAGGGGCATCAGCGCGAATAAGCACACGGCGCCATATTGGCAAAGGCGAGTCCATAAGGCTAATTTTTAACTGGTAATAGCTGTCTTCTTGCAGTTCAAACTCGTTCGACATAAAATCCTCGGCTTGCGCCATTTCTCAACTGAATTCGAGATTCAAAAATAGAATGGTACCGAACTACGGCCCTGGATTCAAGGCGATTTACGCTCATCTTCGTACAAAAATTATGTAAGCGCAGATGATGACAAAAAACAAAGGTCTAATCAAATTCTAGGCAGCAGCAATCTGCTCGCTCTGGCGATACTATATTTAGTATCAATTTGTGCTGTGTCGCCAGGGATTCAGGGAACGATTCGTCTATTTACAAATTTGGGAACCAAAATCGATTTTTTATGTCCTCATTTAGTGAGTGGACATCGAAGGTAATGACTAATGGAATATCAGAGTTTTACGCGATCTTTTACTAGAGTTATAGCCACTTTTCTGTTTGCAGCGATTGCGGCGGCACCAGCATTTGCTCTGGATGCGAAGCTAATAACTCCCCATCAAGTGTCTAGAGGTGAGGAAGTGCATGTGTGTGTCAAAACAGAAGCAGCTGCCGAGTGCGAGCTCAGGGCTCCGTCTTTAGGGCTGGGTCAGGCATTGAAATTGCTTGATTGCAAAGCTAATAAAAATGGCAAAGCTTTCTGGAGTTTTCAGGTGCCACAAGACTACAAGCAAAATCGAATCCCCTTGTCGGTCACAGTGAAAAAGAACGGAAAGGAGCACAAACAAATTAGCGCAATCAATATCGTAAACCGATAACGGTTTAAGTTTTTGTCGTTATTTCGCCTGACGTAAGCTATTTAAAGGAACAGGGTTCCTTATAAATGGAAGGCGATATGAAAAGGTGGACAAAATCAAAATCCTGGCTTACTGCATTTGTAATAGTTTCCAATCTCTTAATTGGAAATATCATTCTTGCCGAAGAGTGCGATGACATCGCTGAAATCTTGCGCAAGTCCGAGCTTCATTCATCTTCCAGCTCAAAGCTATCCGACCATAAGTTGGAACAACTGGCGCTTCTATCAAAGGAAGTCGAGTCTAAGCGTGAGAAATATGCACGCTCACTTGGTCTTTATTTAGAAAAAATAGGCGCAGACAAAGATGTAGACCAGAACCGAATTGATTACGAGAAAGCACAAATCAAGCTTGGCGACTTCTGGCATCGAACCAAAGAAACACTTTCTATTTTGAAAAAACAAGAACAACTGGCACGGAACTGGAAAAAGAAAGCTTTAAAAGCCGATTCCAAGCCTGTTTGCACTCAACCGTCTGTTATGGGAAAAAATCCCGCTTCTTTGGAAAACTCACCTGTAGCTAAAGATATAAAAAAAACTCTCAAGCAAGAGCAATAGCCGATACTAAATGTGGTGCCATTAGAAGAAGTTTATTTTTGGTATCTCTTGAAAAGTTCGTCGCTATAAAAGAAATGTGATTCCATCTACCATTTCTAGCGGGAGGGCAGAGCCATGACGCAAGAAGCCCAAAATTTTCTCATTGGTCAATACGAATTTGCCGGACCTTTCGATAATAACGAAGACATCAAAGAAGCAAGCGGTCTTTGTGTCGTTCTGCAAGACGATAAAGACGAATACAATCTGCTAGAAATTTTTTGTACAGAAAACGCACGCAAAGAAAGTTGGCGATTCGATGATTTAGCCAAAAGTCGTAAAAATAAGAATTTGCGTTTAGCAGTTCATTATCAAAAGTCGATTTCTATTCAAAAGCGCAATCAAATCGTGAAAGACATCATGAATGAACTCTCGCTGGAACAATCGCATCAGCTCTCATTCGCCGACCTGTCTGGTTCAATTTACATCACCAAAGAAGCACCCTTGCCACAAGCAATCGTCGCATAAAACAAGTTTCTTCCCATC
>CAZFKB010000198.1:0-3679 GCA_964519785.1 uncultured Candidatus Obscuribacterales bacterium
TTTCAAGTTCGGCGATGCGGGAGAAAAGTTCGCGGATCATTTTGTGGCAATCCTCGATGTTGTCTGGAAGCGCATCTGGAGGTGTTTTGTCTTTAGCCATGTATTTTTTTGCCTGCGCCTTAAATAACTACATTATACAGTAAGCACCGTATGCAGTATCAAAAGAACTAGCTAAGATTTGGCCATACTTTCTTGGTGAGCGTCAGCAAATATCGGTTATGTTTCACCCCAACCAATGTAATCATCAGTGTTTCGAACGTTTCGATTCTGATAATTTGATTTTGGGGTGGTATGACAAGCTTGAATTCAGACTAGCAAAGAGCGGGTTGTTTTTGCAGGCGAAATCGTTTTTGTCTATGAATCAGACGTAGATCAATTCCTTCAAGCAGCATTGACAGTGATGCCGTATCGATTTCCAAGCTATCGACATCAAGGTCGTCTGGAAACTTGAATGTGCCACGTTGCAATTGCTTGTACCAGAGGGCGTAGCCGTCCTTTTCCCAGTAGAGAATTTTCAGTCGATCGCCTCTGTGGTTTCGAAAAATGAAAAAGTGTCCGCTCAGGGGATCGCCACCCATTTGAGATCGCACGAGCCCGGAGAGTGCACTGAAGCTGCATCGCATGTCGGTCGGCTTGACGCACAAAAAAATCTTGACGGCATTTGGAGCGATTAACATTTGATATCCACCAGTGCGGTAACAATTCGACGCAGTGATTCTCGGTCGATATTCGTGTCGATTCGAAGTAAATATTTCCCGCCAGCAAATACAATTTCCATGAGCTGATCCGCATCGTCTGCCTGAGCACTCTTCGATACAACAGGAATAAATATACTAGGACTAGAGATTGCTTTTCTCATTTGTGGCGCCTTCTTCGATGATGCATTACTTTCCCGGTCTCGCTTCTTAATCTCTATTTTCCAGTGATTGAAAGTAGATGGCCTAAGTCCTTTGCGTCGACAAAACTCAGATTGCGAAAGTCCACTACTTTCCTGTTCGGCTATCAGCCTACGCCATCGCTTCTCTATTTCAGGATCTCGCTGACCATGCTTGAACATCACTTAGCGCAGACTTTCTAGTTGCATCCCGACCTCTTCTGTTTTACTGCATTTCAAATTTACTCGCCAGAATGGGGTTGGTGCAACGCTCTCTTTACAACGATATCTGCAGTCATGTTTTTGTCCATTGACCAGCCGACTACCGCACGTGAAAACAGATCAATGAACACGCAAAGATACAACCAACCTTGTCTAGTCTCAATGTAAGTGATGTCGCTAACCCAAACCTCATCAGCCTCTTCAACATCGAACTGACGATTTAAAAGATTTGGCGCAATTGGTAAATCGTGCTTAGAATCTGTTGTCGCCTTGAATCGACGCCTCTGCCTAGGCTGGATTTCATTCACTCGCATCAGCTTTTCTACAGTGTTGTAGCTACACGTAAAGCCTTCCTGGCGCAGTTGTTCGTGTACTCGTGGGCATCCGTAAGTCTCTCGACTATCTTGGAAAATTTCTAAAATACGCTCCAACAGCTTTTCTCGTTTCTCCTGACGCTCAGAAATTCCACGCGAAAGCCACTTGTAATATCCAGAGCGACTCACTTCTAAAACTTTGCACAGCAAAGTTACCGAGTGATTTTCCCTTTCATGATGCACGAAAGCGTACTTTACTTCTGGGACTTGGCAAAGTACGCTGCGGCCTTTTTTAGTATTTCAATCTCTTCGCGAGCCTCTTTAAGCTCGTTCTCCAGGCGAATAATCTCGGTCAATTCAGAGTCTCTTTCTAGTTTCTCTTCTGAGTTCTTGATCCATGTACGCAGTTTCCATGCTGGTATTTTAAGCTCAAGAGCCACAGATGCAATCGAGCGCCCTGGCATCCTACAAAGCCTGACGGCTTTGTCCTGAAACTCCATTGAATATTCGCTCTGTTTGTTTTTTCTTGTCATAGTGCGCTTCTCCGTATTTTTTCACAAGAAGCGACTTTTGCCCAGACCAACTGTCTACCGTTTCGGGGGACCCCCATTGAGAACTTTTTCACTATCGAACTAATTGATTTAGTAAACTATCGTAAATTAATTCATCTCGCTTAAAATACGAATGGCATAAACAAGTTAGAACACGGGTAAGCAACTTTGAGCACCAAAATAGAAGCTCTGTTAAAACGGCTTTTAAAAAATGAAAGCATGAAAGACTTCACCATATTTCAAGATATGTTGCTATTGCTGCCCTTGCGTGATTCCTTACTGAGATCAATTACAATTTTTCCTGGAAAGTATGAAAAGAACCATGTGTCGATCATTTGCTCATATAATCCGCTTTATTCGTTTCACGACCATTTCTACATGGTCTTCAGTAAAACTCTTAAGCAAATTAATTCTGAAACTAATTTCGTATCGGATGAATGGAGCCTGGAGAAGGAGCATGAGATAGTTCTTGCTATTGAATCGCAGGCAATTCCATTTCTTTCGATCGCCTCCGATGCAAGAAGTTTTTCAGATAAGGCGTCGACTCTCAAGTACCGTTCTTATGGTGGTGAAGCTGAAGAGTCCGTAATTTGCTCTTTAGCTAAATGTGGGCGACGTTCAGAAGCCATTTTTAAAATTGAACTTCTTAAACTGCAGTATTTCTTCTATTCAAGTAAAGAAGCCTTAAAACATCGATTGAATTTGCTCGAAGCATCTCTGCTAAAAGGGGAAGAAGTTGACCGCATTCTAGATAATTGGACTAAGGAATCAATTAAAAACATGGAACTTTCAGGAATAGAAAAATTTTTCTCAAATTAACATTCACCAGCCGCTAAATGTCTCAGCTTCAGATATTTCCATGTTGTTGATTTCTTCTATTTCATCAAGGCTAGGAATTGTTTCTTTAAGAGGATTAGAGAGTCTTAGTCCCGATTCTCCATCAATGATTATTCCATTTCCTGCCTCTGCTAACGCCGCACCAAAACAGGCGGCGATAAATGTGCCTGCGGGAGAAGAGAGGCTCAAGTAAACGACCAGCCTGCGCTTATACCTACAATCATCATTTTCGTCAGCTATATCGACCTCCTCTTCATCAATTTCAAATCCTGTTTCGATGTTTCTTTCGGCGTGAATCCATCCAGGCAAGCTGCTTACCTTAAGAGCTATAGGCATATACCCACAGTCGTGGGAGTTAACAAAATCAAAGCCTGGATCAATTTCCATACTAATTCCATTCTGCTCAAGAAGAGAGAGCGCGGCTTTCAACGTATCGGAGTTTAACTCTGGCAAGTACACTTCGAACGACATGGACATACACAACTCCATTTTGCACCTTCGGAAAGGTAATAATCAGCTCATCTGACGTTTTAAGTTTACCATATCCGTGTCGATTTGCACCCTTCTCGTTTTCTATGGGTATTGCACCGTATACAGTGGCACTGCAATTTGCCAACAACTCCATTTGGTTTTGCTCAGGAGCTACTATACAATGTAAAGAAGCCATCTGTGACTGTGACTTGGAAAATTATTTTGCCGGTTCTTTTGATAATTATGTGGCAATATTTTGATTTTTATTTGGCAATTTCAGTACCTGTGAGCGTCTAGAGACACAGCGATTGCCAACTAATTTTCAAATTCATGCCAAATAAATATCAAAGTCACAACCGACCCTGGCAACAACATATCTACCTTCCAGTACAACGGCAACTACAACGTCG